>WFUL01000250.1 GCA_015484985.1 Anaerolineales bacterium
GGGCAGGGGGAGGGAAAGGCGCAGAAAGCCCGCAATGCGGTCGTCCGGCGTCACGAATTGCAGGAAGTGCTCCACGGCGTAATCCACGGTGTACGTGAAATCCCGCAGGACGAGTTCCCGGGGGTCGACCGGCTGGCCCCGGACCTCCCGGCACCGAATGCACCGACACCGGGTCCCGCGACGCTGCATTTCGGCCAACACGTCCTGGCGCAAACTGGTGCGTCTGTTGCCTTCCACAACGTAGGTCGAAGGGATATCCCGAATGACCCGGTTGATGCGGCAGTATTCCGGCACCATGGCTTTGACATCGGCCAGCAGGTGGATGAGTTCTTCGGTGGTATAGGGACGGTATTCGCCCCGTTGCCAGTAGGCATAGAGTTCAGCATTGGGAAGGAGTTGGGTGGGATAAATCTTGAGTTCATCGGGTGCCAGGCCGTCCCACAAGCGGGCGAAATCTTCCCGGTCGCTTTCCGGCGTCGCGCCCAGGAGGTTGGGCATCCAGTGAACCACGATTTTGAACCCTGCGGCCCGAAGGAGGGCCACGGCCCGCCGCGCGTCTTCTGCGGTATGCCCCCGTTTGTTCAGGGCCAGGATACGGTCGTCCATACTCTGTACGCCCAACTGCACTTTGGTCACGCCTAACGCCCGCCACCACCGCAGGCGTTCCGGTGTGACCCAATCGGGTCGAGTCTCGATAACCAGACCCACGTTGCGGTGCCGGGCCACTTCGTTGAGGGCATGGGCTTCTTCCAGGGTTGCCGCAGGACGACCGTTGAGCGCGTCAAAGAGACGGCGCACGAACCAGGCCTGATAGGCCTTGGGGTAAGCATCCCAGGTGCCACCCAGGATGAGCATCTCGATTTTGTCCGTGGGATGGCCCACCGCGTCCAGGGCTTCAATGCGTGCCCGCACTTGGGCAAAGGGGTCGAACCGGTGCTGTAATGCCCGTTGTGCGCCGGGCTCTTCCGGCAGGTAACTCTTGGGCATGCGATAGTCGGTGGGGCAGAAAACGCACTCCCCGGGGCAGGGATAGGGTTTCGTCAGCACCGTCACCACGGTTACACCCGAGAGGGAGCGCACAGGTTTGAGGCGCAGGCGCTTGACCAGGTCAGGGTCTTCGCGCCATTCTCCCCTGCGCACCAACTCCCGATAAGCGGCCAACAACATGGGTTTGCTTAAATGGCCATGTGGGAGGGGATGTTTGCGGATGGCCCGGTCCACATCCATCCCCGCTCGAATGGCCTCCAGGGCCCGTCGGGCAATGGGGAGGATGTCCTCACCCACTTGTGGTCTTCCGACACGTGACACCATGCTTCTCATACCACAGTGTTCCAAAGATGCATTTCCATTATAGACCCCGAGGAGGGGCTTCAGGGCCGCGTTTCTCCTATGGCGTGCCCATGTCCTTTTCTCCTTCCCCATGCAAAGCCTGCCAGATGCGTTGGGCTAACTTGGGGGAAATACCTGGGACGCGGGCCAGTTCCTCCACGGAGGCTGCCCGCAGAGCATCCCAGGTGCCAAAGTGGTCCATGAGGGCCCGACGGCGTTTGGGACCCACTCCAGGAATGCCCTCCAGGAAAGAGGTGAGGGTTTGCTTCTGCCGTCGTTGGCGGTGGGAGGCCAGGGCGAAACGGTGGGCCTCGTTCCGCACCCGCTGAAGCAGGTGAAGCGCGGGGCTGTCCGGCGGCAGACGCAGAGGCTTTGGCTGTCCTGGCAGGTAGAGCACTTCTTCCGATTTTGCCAGGGCGACCACGGGAATACGGTCGGCCAAACCAAAGGACCGGAGCACTTCTTCGGCCCGGTTCCGCTGACCCAATCCGCCGTCAATCAGGATAAGGTCGGGAAGCAAGGCAAAGGCCCGGTCGAAACGCTGGCCCAGGCGGGCTTCGGGTTCCTGGGCGGCCTGCCAGCGCTTGAAACGCCGGGTGAGCACTTCGGCCAGGGCCGCGTAGTCGTCGGTGTGTTCCAGAGAGCGGATGTGGAAGCGGCGATAGAGGGATTTGCGTGGGATGCCTTCCTCGAACACCACCATGCTCCCCACCATGGCCGTACCGTACAACGTCGAGATATCGTATCCCTCGATGCGCACCGGCGGCTCCCTCAGGTCCAGCAGCCCCTGAAGTTCGGCCACGGCCTCGGTATGGCGATGTCGCTCGCGCGCGTGGGTGTCCACCAACACTTTCAGGGCTTCCGCCGCGTTCTGCGCGGCCAGTTCCAGCAGCGCCCGATGTTTCTCGTCCCGTGGGACCTTCAGGCTGACTTTCATCTGACGGGTGTCTCGTAGCCACCGCTCAATGATGCGAGCCTCCTCCACTTCTCGAGGGAGGAGAATTTGGGGCGGAGGCGTCGGATGGTCGTGGTAGAAGCGCTTGAGGAAAGCGGCCAGTACCTCCGCGTCAGGGACGTCCTGGGTGTTCTCCAGGACGAAGGTCTCCCGGCCCAACAGCTTCCCCCCTCGAATGAAGAAGACCTGTACCACAGCCTCATCGTTAGCACGGGCCAGGGCCAGTACGTCGGAGTCCAGGTACTCTTCGGAAACCACCCGTTGACGGGTGGCCAGTTGTCTCAAGGCCCGAATCTGGTCCCGCCGACGGGCCGCCAGTTCGAAGTCCAGACGTTCCGCGGCCTCGCGCATCTCCCGTTCCAGGCGTTCCACCACGGGTTCTATCCGTCCTTCCAGCACCTGGGCCAGGTCTTCCATCATGCGTCGGTAATCCCTTTGGGAAATCGCGCCAATGCAAGGCCCGGCGCACAGGCCGATATCGTAGTACAGACAGGCCCGGGGGTCCCTGCCCGTAATGGTGCGATTACACGTCAGGTAAGGAAAAATGCGCCGAAGGACGTCCAGGGTCTCGTGTACGGCCCAGGCGCTGGGGTAAGGCCCATAATAGCGGGCACCATCTTTTTCCACTCGACGGGTGACCGTGACTTTGGGGAAAGGGTCCTGCCAGTGGATTTTGATGTAGGGATAGCGCTTGTCGTCCCGGAACTGGATGTTGTATCGAGGCCGGTAGCGTTTGATCAGGTTCATCTCCAGGATGAGGGCTTCCAGTTCCGAGCCCACCACAATCCATTCCACATGGGCCACCCGTTCCATCAAACGTCGCACCTTGACCTGCCGCAAGGCCGAGGCGTGGAAGTAGGAGCGCAGGCGGTTGCGCAGATTCACGGCCTTTCCCACGTAAAGCACATCTCCCTTGCTATCCCGAAAGAGATAGCATCCGGGGCGTTCCGGCGCGCGGTCTACCTGTTCCTTCAAAGGCTTCAGATGTTCGTTCAGGGAGGCCATGGTCCCATCTCGTCGGAAAAGGCTTTAAGGTCCATGGTCTGTTTGAAGCATACCAAAAAGACTTGAGGGAAACGCCATCTTCATCCCTGTTTGGGGGTCTGGGGCCGGGGCAACCTCAAAAGTCGATACAACTTGCGCTCTTCGGAAGGGGTGAGGTAGCGCCATTGGCCCGGCTGCAATCCGTGTAAGGTGAGGGGACCCACAGCCCAGCGGATGAGCCGCAGGGTGGGCAGGCCTACGGCGGCGGTCATCTTCCGTACCTGGTGTTTCTTCCCCTCCCGTAGCACAATTTGCAGCCACGCGGTGGGACCATGAGACGTGACGGGTGGATGCCGGGGCCAGACATGGGGCCGAGGCATCAGGTTCACCTGAGCCGGAAGGGTTTGATAGCCTTTGAGTACCACGCCTCGACGCAAGCGTTCCAGGGCCCGTTTCGTGGGGATTCCTTCCACCTGCACCCAATACACCTTGGGCAGTTTGTATCGAGGATGGGTCAAACGATGGATAAGCCGACCGTCATCGGTCAGCACCAGAAGTCCCTCGGATTTCAAATCCAACCGACCGGCGGGGTATACCCCGGGCACGGGGATGTAATCCTTCAACGTCGGCCTACCCAGGCCCTCGGGGTCGGTGAAGGAGGAAAGTACACCATAGGGTTTGTTGAACAGAATGATCGTCATGGTTCGTCAAGTCCTCGAAAGCCCTCATGAACAGGAAGGACCGCCTCAAAAGTATAATCAGACCGTCAAGCCTCCGTGTTTGCGAAGCCGTCGCACCGACATCACGTTTCACGCGAAGGGGATAACGCTCATGGATGAACCTGCCTGTGGGCCCTTACGCATCGCGATGATTTCCTATCACACCTGTCCCCTGGCCGTTTTGGGGGGCAAGCACACCGGGGGGATGAACGTCTACGTCCGGGAACTCAGTCGGGCTTTGGGCGCCCTGGGCGTGCATGTGGACGTGTTCACCCGCTCTGAGGATGCTCACGTGCCCACCATCCTGCACGAATTGGGATATGGCCAGCGGGTGGTGCACATCCCCGCGGGCCCGCATCATCCGTTGCCTAAGTCCCTATGGCCCCGCTATGTCCCGGAATTCATCCGGACTGTGCAGCAAACGGTCCAGGCCCATGGCTGGCGCTATCATCTGGTTCACAGTCATTACTGGCTTTCGGGATGGGCCGCGCGGGAATTGGTTCAGGCCTGGAAAGTGCCCTGGGTGCACATGTATCACACCCTGGCGGAACTCAAACCACCGGTCTACCAGCAAGAGGAAGACGGCCAGCGCTCCGCTATGGAACGGACCATCGCGCAAAGGGCCGACTTGCTGATTTGCGCCACTCCTGCGGAACAGATGTTCCTGCACTGGCGCTATGGCGTACCTCTCGACCGTTTGGCCGTGGTTCCGCCTGGCGTGGATTTGAGTCGGTTCTATCCCATTCCCAAAGACGAAGCCCGGGCCTTCGTGGGTTTGCCGTCGGAACAGAGGGTGCTGCTCTACGTGGGCCGGTTCGACCCCATCAAAGGCCTGGACGTTCTTCTGGAGGCCGTGGCTCGGCTGAAAGACCGGGGCATCCTGGAGGGTCCGGGCACCACGCTCATTCTTATCGGTGGCGCGCTGGATACCCCAAAGAACGAAGACCTGGTCCGGCTCAAAGCCCTTCGGGATGCCAAGGGTTTACAGGACTTGGTGACCTTCGTCGGCCCTCGTTCCCAGGAGACCCTGCCGTATTACTACAGCGCCGCGGACGTGGTTGTGTTGCCCTCCCATTACGAGTCCTTCGGGTTGGTGGTGCTGGAGGCCATGGCCTGTGGCCGGCCTGTGGTGGCCAGTCATGTAGGGGGATTGCTTTCCCTGGTGCGCCATGGGGAAACCGGCTTCCTGGTACCACCTCAGGACCCTGACGCGCTGGCGGGTTACTTGTGCCTCCTGCTGGAGGATGAGCGCTTGCGGGAGCGGATGGGACGATGCGGCGTGCGGCATGCGCGGCGGTACCATTGGGAGCGCATTGCCCGGCGCATCCTGCGCCGGTATTGTCTCTTGCGGAAGCGTTCCCTGCGTGGAAGATAAAATAAAGAGATACAGCGGCGACTTCGCCGCTGCATCTCTTTCCTCTCCCTCGGTCCTGCGCCCGGACAGGACTGCAGATAAGGGTATGCAACAGCAGGAAAACCTCACATGCGCATCGATGGGGCCGGATGTACAATATCAAAGTGTGCTCCACTTTGCTCTGGAGAGGAGTCGTCTATGCCTTTCTATACCCGATTGTTTGTCAAGACCTCCCTGGCCTACGCGGTTTTGGCCGCGGCTTTGCTGGCTTTGACGGACCTGGCTTCGCTGATGCGATGGAGCAATTTCTCGCCCTATCAGACCGCGTTACATCTCTTCCTGGTGGGGTGGGTGCTCCAACTCATCATCGGTATTGCTTACTGGATGTTCCCCAAGTACACCCAGGCGCGTCCTCGGGGTTACGATGGGCTCATGGCCCTGGCTTATGGCGCCCTCAATGTGGGCCTCATCCTACGCCTGGTTGTGGAACCCATTCCCACCTTCTGGGTGGAGTCCTGGGCTCGAACCGTATTCGTGGTGTCTTCTGTAGCCCAGTGGGTGGGGTTGCTGGCCTTTGTCGTGAACATGTCCCTGCGTATCAAGGTGAAGTAACATGCCTCGGTGGACGGCGGTTTACGTGGTGTCGTCGTTCGTGTACCTCCTACTGGGCGGTGCCTGGGGTGCGTGGATGCTAGCCACCAAGGGACAGGGGGCGGGAAGTGTCCCCTGGGCCTATCGGGCCTGGCATGTGGAAGCCATGCTCTTCGGCTGGCTGACACAGTTCATCTGGGGGATTGGATTCTGGATTTTTCCCCGTTTCTGGACCGCGCGTCCCCGCTCGGAACTCCTCCCCTGGAATTGGGTTTTGTTGAACGGCGGCCTGCTGTTAGGAGCCTGGGGCGTGTTTACCCGCAGCCTGGGGATGCGCTTTGTCGGACATCTGGGCCTGCTGGCCGCCGCCGTGCTCTTCGCACACCACGCCTGGCCTCGCATCAAGCCCCCGGGAGCATGACTGTCCCATGCGCAAACGGTTTGTCGCGCGACTTCTCGCCTTGTTCGTCTTGGGATTTGCTCTGGGGTGGATATGGTTCCACCCCCGGGTGACGTATTACCGCAGCCTGTGGTGGTCGCGCATCTACTACACAATACGCCCTCCGGAGGAACAGGTCTTCCTTCCGGCGGAAAGCACGTCCGCTTTTCCCACCTTTACCCCGTCTCCGACCTCCTCCAGGTCCCTGTTCACCACCCCGTGGATGACGGCTACTCCTTCACCGACATCCACCCCGGTTCCACCCACGCTAACACCCTGGCCCCTCCCTTCGCGCTCTTTCCTGGACCTCCCCCGCCACGAATACCAGCGATGGAACAACTGTGGCCCGGCCAACCTGAGCATGGCTTTGGCCTATTGGGGTTGGGACGGCGACCAGATGGTGGTGGCTCGAGGGACCAAACCCAACAGCCGGGACAAGAACGTGACTCCCGAGGATATGCAGCGTTTTGTGGAGAAGCACACTGGATACCGCCTGGTCTGGCGAGGAGGCGGCACCCTAAGGACGCTCAAAGCGTTTATTGCTGCGGGGTATCCGGTGCTGGTGGAAAAAGGATTCTACGCACCAGATGTAGAGGGCTGGATGGGGCATTACCTCACCCTCATAGGCTATGACGACGAAGCCAGCGCGTTTTGGTCCTACGATTCGTATTTGGGGCCCGAACAGCGGGTGGATTACGAGGTTTTGGCCACCCGCTGGCGGGATTTCAACTACGTGTTCCTGGTTCCCTATCTCCCTTATCGTGAGGAGGAGGTGCTTGCCCTCTTGGGCCCCTGGGCGGATGCCCGCTGGGCCTGGGAGGAAGCCCTTCGTCGCGCCCGGGAAGAAGCAGCCACGCTGGAGGGCCTGGAAGGCTTTTTCGCCCAGTTCAATGTGGGGGATGCCCTGACCCGATTGGAGCGCTATGAGGATGCTGCCGTGGCCTTTGACGAATCCTTTCGCCGATATGCGGCGCTGCCCCGGGAGGAACGCCCCTGGCGCGTGTTGTGGTATCATGAGACGCCGTATATGGCCTATTATTACACCGGCCGCTACTCCGATGTCATCAATCTGGCTAATACCACCCTAGCGGCCATGAGTGAACCGGTATTGGAAGAGGCCTATTACTGGCGGGGTATGGCCGAGGCGGCTTTGGGTGATTTTATGGCCGCCCGGAGGGACTTCCAGAAGGCTTTGCGCCTCAATCCCTTGATGAGCCGCGCCCAGGAAGCTCTGGACGCCCTGCCGGAAGAGTAAATCTTTTTGTTGTTGCACGGTTGCTCCAGGAGGCCGGGATGACCTTCCCTCAAGACCTTTCGCCCACCCTTTGGGGCCTGGTTACCCGCTACAGCCCGACAGGCCAGGAAGCGGAAGCCGTGGCCTGGCTGGTGGATCATATGAAGGGACTGGGGGCGACCCGGGCTTTCATCGATTCGGTGGGAAACGGTATCGGGATTTGGGGGGAAGGTCCGCAGGACATCGTACTCTTGGGACACATCGACACCGTTCCCGGTGAAATTCCTGTTCGGGTGGAGCACCAGAACGGCCGTCGGGTGCTTTACGGACGGGGCTCGGTGGATGCCAAAGGGCCCCTGGCCGCCATGGTGGATGCCGCGGCCGAGGTCGGTGCCCGGCCGGGCTGGCGCTTGGTGGTCATCGCCGCGGTGGACGAAGAAGGTGAATCGAAAGGCGCCCGGTACATTGCCAACCACTATCGCCCGGTCTTCGCTATCATTGGTGAGCCCAGTCGGTGGCATCGGGTTACCCTGGGCTACAAGGGCAGCGCCTGGGCCCAACTGGAAGTGCAGCGGGATTTGGGACATTCCGCCGGGCCGGAAGGTTCGGCGGGGGATATCCTGTTGGCGGCCTGGTGCCGTCTGCAACAAGCCCGGGAGGAGTACAACCGCGGCCGGGAGCGCATGTTCGACCAGTTGCAACTGACGGTCCGGGGTATGGGCATGGAAGAAGATGGCTTTCGCCAGCGGGCCTGGATGCATCTGGCTGCCCGGCTACCCCAATCCCTGCCTCCCGAGGCTTGGTATCACTGGGTCCAGGGACATCTGCTCGAAGACATCACCGTAAAGCGTGTAGGCTTTCCCATCCAGGCCTTTGTGGCTGACCGCCGAACCCCGCTGGTGCGGGCCTTTATGCAGGCCATTCGGGCGCAGGGGGCCCGTCCGGGATTGGTTTATAAAAGCGGTACCGCGGACCTCAACATCGTCGCGCCCGTATGGGGCTGTCCCGCCGTGGCCTACGGCCCCGGGGATTCCTCCCTGGATCACACCCCCCATGAGCACCTGGACCTGGACGAGTACGAACGGGCTGTCCAGGTATTGCGTCGCGTATTGCTCACCCTCACCCAGAACGCGAGCACGTAGCCCTTGTTTTAGGTGTAATACAATATCTTTCGTGAAGTAGGACAATTGTACGGGTAGTCCTAATCGGGCACGGGACCGCAGGAAAGAAAATAAATTGATGGGGCGGCTTCGCCGCCCCATCAATTTATCCTCACCCTCGCGGGTCAGTACCCGGAGAGCCTGCGCGAATTGGCAAAATTTCTCCATAATTTAAGGGCGTGGAACAGCGGGGATGGATATTGGGCTGTATCATCCCATGACTGGGTCGCCCTTTGTTCCGATCTTTGTCCTAATTGTCCCACTTCGCAGAAGAGTTGGTATAAGCCAATCTCGGATGCTATCGCATACCCCTATTTTGCAGGATTCAGACTGAAATTATTCTCCGTATATTTCGCGTAGCCCTGATCGGGTTCAGGATTGGGAGGGAGAAATAAATTGATGCAGCGGCGAAGCCGCCGCTGCATCAATTTGTCTTTCCGCCTGCGGTCCCGTGCCCGATCAGGACGATTCGCGCTTTTTAGTTCCAACCTCAATCCGCAAACGTTCAAAGAGTTCTTCGTAAGCCCAGGCCACCCGGTCGGGCGAGAAGGTTTCCCGAATCGCCTCTGGGTCTCCTCGGTAACGTTCAGGATGTCGGAGCACTTGGAGGAGGGCGCGAGCCAGGTCGTCGGGGTCGCCAATGGCCGCGATTTCTCCCATGCCCGTCATTTTCACCGGTTGACGTACGCCGGGCAGGTTGGAGGCCACCACCGGCACGCCGTGCATCATGGCCTCGATTTGTACCAGGCCGAAGGCTTCGGTGGAGTTTAGGCTGGGGAGGACCAAAACGTCCAGGTTGCTGTAGAAGGCGGCCATTTGTTCGGGGGGAAGTTCGCCCAGGAAGCGCCAGTGACCCCGGGCCTCCCACTGCCGGGCGATGGGCAGCACCTTCGCTCGATAGGCTTCTTCTCCCAGGACGTTCTCGTAAGGTCCGGCATACCATACCATGGCTTTGGGGAAGTGCTCCAGGATTTGGGGAAGTGCGCGGAGGAGCACGTCCACGCCTTTCTCGGCCGCCAGGCGGGCAGCCATGCCGATGATGGGTCCCTGGCCTTCGGGGTTGAAACGCTGCCGCATATTGGCCACATCTTCCGGTCGGGCAGGAGGGAGCGTCACCGGAGGCAGGATGGTGGTGAGTTTGTGACGATAGCGCCGCAGATAGGGGGAATGGTCCGCGTAATCCTGGGTATAGGTCACGATATGATGCGCCAGTCGCGCGGCCAGATGGTCCATGATGTGCACCGTGACATTGGCCAGGCGGTTGATGAACCCCGGAGGAAGGCTGACATCACAGTGATAGGTCAGCACCGTGGGCCTTCGGAACAGTCGACCCCGGAGGGCGATGCCCGCGGCGTCGAATTGGGGGAGATGGAGATGAACCACATCATGGGCCAGCACCTGACGGGTTGCCTCAAGGCCCAGGGTGGGCTGAATCACGCCTTTGCTGATGCGCATGAGCACGGGTACCCGCACCACCCTGACCCCGTCCATCCACTCCTCCCGAGGAAGCCGCCGGTCGTATTGGGAGGTCATGACCGTGACCTGATGGCCCCGGGCTGCCAGGGCCCGGGCCAGGCGTTCGGCGTAAATGGTCAGCCCACTGGTGTGCGGGCGATAGTACGTGAGGGCGACGAGAATGCGCATGGTGTGCTCCTTTGAGCCGTCAATCCAGACTAATCCTCAAAGTCCTCCATCTTGTTGTTGTCCGTTGTGGTCTCCCCTTCTGTTCCTTCCTCCCCGACCAGTTCAGGCATGGATTTTTCGATTTCCTCGGGGGATTCTCCTCGTTCCAGCCGGGAGACCACTTCCTCCAGCTCGGGGTCCAGGTCTTCGCCCATTTCTGCGCTCATCGCTCGCATCATTCGCGCCAGGGCTTTGGGGTTTCGCTCCATTTCTTCAAAAGACCCCGGGTCGGCCAGGTCCTCCAGTTGACTCTCGAAGGACCGAATGAAGCGTACTCGACCGATGCGGCGTTCCACCTGTGGACTGCCACAACGGGGACACGTAACCGGAACCCTGCCGTACTCCTGATAGGATAGGCGCACGTTGAAAACCCGGTTACAATCGAGACATGCATACGTGTACTCCGGCATGGCAACCCCTCCCAGGAGGAAGTCCGCATGGGGCATTATACCGAGGCCGAGGCATTTGTGCTCCCCCGCCCTCAACCTTTACTCATCGTCATTTCAGGGCCTTCGGGGGTAGGGAAAGATTCCGTCCTCAAGCGGATGAAGGAGCGGAGCATTCCTTTTCATTATGTGGTCACCGCGACGACCCGTCCACCCCGACCCGGTGAGAAGCACGGAGTGGACTACTATTTCGTCTCGCCCGCGGAGTTCGCCCGCATGATAGAGGACGATGAATTGATGGAATGGAGCATCGTATACGGGGATTACAAGGGCATTCCCAAACGTCCTATCATGGAGGCCATGGCCCAGGGTAAGGACGTCATCATGCGCATTGACGTGCAGGGCGCGGCCAAGGTCCGGGCTTTGTGTCCTCAGGCGGTCCTCATCTTTCTGACCGCGGAATCCGAGGAGGATTTGGAGCGGCGGCTGGCCCGTCGCGGCACGGAATCCCCCGAAGAATTGCGTTTGCGGGTAGCTATGGCGCGCGAAGAATTGAAGCACGTTAAGGACTTCGACTACGTGGTGGTCAACCGGGAAGGCCATCTGGATGAAACAGTGGACACCATCCTAGCCATCGTCACCGCGGAACACCACCGGGTACGCCATCGGAAGCCCTGTGACGCCCTCGTGCTACAGGAGGATCCCGGCGGATGACGCGCAGGGCTTTGTCCTTCCCTTCGGGTTTCCTTTGGGGCACGGCCACGTCCGCCCATCAGGTTGAGGGGGACAATTTTCACAACAACTGGTGGGCCTGGGAACAGGAGCCGGGGCGGATTCTCCACGGGCACCGTTCCGGTTCCGCGTGCCAGTGGTGGGCCGGACGCTGGCGGGAAGATTTCGACCGGGCAGCCCAGGGGAGCCAAAACGCCCATCGGCTCTCGGTGGAGTGGAGTCGCCTTCAGCCCGTGCCGGGCCGCTGGGACGAGGACGCGCTGGCCCATTACCGGGAGATGCTGCAGGGGCTGCGGAAGCGGGGCATGACCCCGATGGTCACCCTGCACCACTTTACCGACCCCTTGTGGTTCGCCGAAGCAGACGGCTGGGAGCAGGAGGACGCTCCCCAGCGCTTTGCCGCCTTTGTGGAGAAGGTCGTTCTCGGACTCCGGGACCTGGTGGACCTCTGGTGCACCATCAACGAACCCAACGTTTTGGCCTATATGGCCTATCTGGAAGGCACGTTTCCGCCCGGGAAATCCAGCCTGCGGGCGGCCTTTCGGGTGATGGTCCATCTGGCCCGGGCCCATACCGCGGCCTACCATGTGATTCACCGTATCCAACCCGAGGCCCGTGTGGGTATGGCCATCAACTACCGGGGATTCCTTCCCGCCCGCCCGGCTTCACGATTGGACCGCTGGGTAGCCAGTGTGTTATCCCGACTGTTCAATGATTTCTTTCCCGTCGCGGCCCATACCGGCGTTTTATTGTTTCCCTGGGGTCGCCGCACCGAACCCGCGCTGCGGGGGACGCAAGACTTCATCGGGGTGAACTATTACACACAAGACCGTGTTGCTTTTGACTGGAAAGCCGTGGGCCAGTTCTTTGCCCGACGGTTTTATCCACCGGATGCAGAATTGAGCGACCATGGCTTCATTGCCAACGAGCCCCAAGGGATGTATCGAGCCCTGACCTGGGCACGACGATTTGGGGTGCCCGTTTTCGTGACCGAGAACGGCGTGGAAGATGCCGACGACGACCTGCGCCCTCGGTATCTGGTTCAGCACCTCCATCAGGTGTGGCGAGCCCTACGAGACGGCGTACCGGTACAGGGCTATTTTCACTGGACCTTGGTGGACAATTTCGAGTGGGACCGGGGTTGGACCCAGCGCTTCGGCCTGTGGGAACTGGACCTCGCGACACAGGAGCGCCGTAAGCGAGCTAGCGCCGATCTGTACGCTGCCATCTGCGCTTCCAATGCCCTTACCGAGGAAACCGTGGCCCGTTACTGTCCCGAAGCGCTCCCCTCCCTTTTCGTTGAATGAAGGGGCTCAAGCGGGTTTCGTATGCCCCGTATGCCATCCGGCCCATAGACCTGCGGCCACGATGAGTCCCCCGCCGATGAGATGGGCCGAGGTCAGGGATTCCCCCAGAAGGAGGGCGGATAGCAGCGCCCCGTAAAGGGGCAGGGTGTTGTAGAACACCATGGCACCACTGGGCCCCAGATGTTTCACACCCGTGTTCCAGGCGAAGAAGCCCAGGACGCTGGGGAAGAGGCCGATGTAGAAAATTGCCAGGAGCAGGGATGGACTCCAGGCGACAGGACGCACCTGGACTTCGATGATCGCGGCCAGAGCCAGGAGGGGGGTGGCCAGGAAGGCCGACCAGGCAGTGGCTCCCAGGGACGAACGGGTGCGCATGGTTCGTCGCCCCAGGACGGAATACAGCCCCCATAACGACGCCGCCACGAGGATGAGCACATCTCCCGGGTTGAAGCGGAAGGCCATCAGGGTTTCCCAGGTGCCGCCGGTGATGAGCCAGGCCACGCCGAGGAAGGCCACCGAGGCCGCCAGGGCTTGATGCCGGGTCATGGGTTCCCGAAGCAAAAGGGCCGCCCAGAGGCCAGTGAGAAAAGGCCCCAGCGCGGCAATCAGGGTGGCATTGGTCGCGGTGGTGTACCGAAGGCCCAGGTAGAGGATGGGCACGAACAGGGCCACTCCGGTCAAAGCCATCCCCACCAGGAGCCAGCCTTCCCGCCCCAGGCGGAGTTCCCGGGGTTGCAGACGACGCAGAAGCAGGTAGAACACCAGGGAGGCCACCAGGAAACGAAGGGCCGCCAGGGTCAGTGGACCGATGACGGAACGCAGGGCCCGCCCCAGGACCATGTTCGTGGCCCATACAAAAGTGGCCATATTCACCAGCAACATGCCCTTCCAGGGGAAACCTTTCCTCAGCACGCTGGAGAGTATAACACGGCCAAAGATAGTCCCTGCTCCGTCCTTCAAGAACCTTTGAAGGAGCCTCCACAAAAATTCCACATCTCGCTCTTAGCATAACAAGCGAAACAGTCCATTTTTCTCTGACTCATCTTGCAAAGGGAGGTGACCCATGACACGCAAAGCCTTCGTCTTCCTGACCCTGTTGACGCTGGGTGCGGGTATCCTGTTGTGGGGATGTAATGCTTCCCTGGAAGCCGCTGCGACACAGGAAGCCTCGTCTGTCCTTACGGAAGCCACGGCTTTGGCGACATCGGAAGAAACGGACGCAACGGTCCAGATTGAAACCCCAACGGTTCCAATGGCCGGGGCGACACCTATGGGAAATGGGGTTCCTGGAGGGCCTGGTCGTGGACAGGGCCATGGGCCTGGTCGACGGGGGCAGGGCCTGGGTGGTCCGCCGGAAGGACGAGGTCCGGAGAACCCCTGGCGTCCGTTCCATCAGATGCCTGTTCCCGAGGAGTACGCCACGTTGACCAACCCCATCCCCGCGGACGAGGCTTCGATCGCTCGAGGTGAGGAGGTGTATCAGACTTACTGTGCTTCTTGCCATGGCGAAACGGGCCTGGGTGATGGTCCCGTAGCAGACACGCTGACTCCGCCTCCGGCCCCTTTGGCACATACGGCTTCTCGCATGAGCGATGGGTATCTCTACTGGCGTATTGCTGAAGATGGCATCCAGTTCGGCACGGCCATGCCGTCCTTTGAAACCGCTCTCACCGAAGAGGACATCTGGCATACCATCAATTTCCTGCGCTCTTTGAGCGCGGAGGCTGATGTCCAGGCGAATCAACGACTTCAAGAAGCCTTGACCCAGGCCGTCAACGAAGGTGTGATCACGCAGGAGGAGGCCGACCTGTTCCTTCGGGTGCACAACCTCATTGAAGCATACCGTCAGGAGCACAGGGACGAATTGCGCGGCCAAGGCACTCCAGGAAGCGCGATGGACATCATTCTGCAAGGGCTGGTGGCATCAGGCCCGTTGACCCAGGATGAGGCCCAGCGCTTTCAGGAGATTTTCCAGAAGTTGAATGACGCCCAGTTGCTGCCATAGGTCTCAGGGCTGTTCGAAAATTCGTCTCCGCGATGTTCGCATAGGCCGAACCGGGCACAGGATCTAAAGGGGAAACGAGATAACACGGCGGCGAAGCCGCCGCCGTGTTATCTCTATAGTTCTCATGGTAAAAAGAAGAACAGCATTCCTGGGGAGGTGTATGATGCGAGTGGCCCTTATCACGGGTGCAGCCGGTGGTATCGGTCGGGCCACGGTGGAAGCCTTCCGGCAAGATGGCTGGCAGGTCGTGGCCTGGGATGTGCGGCCCTATCCCGAAGCGCCGAAGGATGTGTGGATGATGCAGGTGGATGTGAGCGATGAGGACCGGGTGGTTCAGGCCATGGCCTTGGTGGGCGAACGCTTTGGAAAACTGGACGCCCTGGTGAACAATGCCGCGATTCAAATCACCAAGCCCCTGGTGGAGACCACACCGGAAGAGTGGGACCGGGTTCACCGGGTCAATTTGCGTGCCGCGTACGTTGTCAGCCGAGCGGCTTACCCTTTGTTGAAAGCCGCGGGAAGGGCCGCGGTGGTCCACGTGGCTTCGGTCCATGCCATCGCAACCTCGGCTCAGATTGCCGCGTACGCAGCCAGTAAAGGCGGCTTGCTGGCCCTCACGCGAGCCATGGCCATCGAATGGGCTCCCGATATCCGGGTCAACGCGGTACTGCCCGGCGCGGTGGATACCGAGATGCTCCGCGCGGGCCTATCCCGGGGTCACGTCCAGGGGGCCGACGTTGAGGCCCAACTGCGCGCACTGGCCGAGCGTACTGTGGCCCGGCGAGTGGCCCGACCGGAGGAAATCGCCCAGGCCATCCTCTTCTTGGCCGATGACGCTCGTTCGTCTTTCATATATGGCCATGGCCTGGTCGTGGATGGCGGTGCCACCATTCGTCTGAGCACGGAGTGAAATCGCGGTATCATTGGCAACCGTCAGGCCCCAGAAAGGAGAGAATCGCCGTTGCTCCAACGAAAGATCCCGATTTTCCTTTGACGTTGATAGGATGTAGAACATCCAAGGAGGACGTCCGGCCTTGTGCTTCCCTAACCCGTCGTGATTTCCGAGCCTCATCCAGAACACCTTCCAGGGAGGAAAACCATGGCATCGGTGTATCAGGCCCTTGCGTCGCTGGTGTCCCAGGGTGGACAACTTCAGCCCAATTCCGGTCCCTGCTTCGTCTGTGGTTTGCTCAATGCCTTTGGCCTGCATTTGCGTTTCGTCCAGACGGCACCTGACCGGGTGGTGGCGTACACGCGAGTCCCTCGACGCTTTCAGGGGTATCCGGGCGTTGTCCATGGCGGCATTACCGCGGCCATTTTGGACGAAACCTCGGGTCGGGCCCTCATGGGGACGGACCCGGACACCGCCCGCCTGATGTTCACGGCTCGCCTCAACTTGCGTTACCGCCGTCCCGTGCCGGTGGAAACCGTGCTCCGTGCCGAAGGATGGGTGGTGAAGGACAAAGGCCGCACTGCCGTCTGTCAGGCTGCCCTCTACCCCGAGCATGGCGATCAGGTTCTGGTGGAAGCCGAGGCCCTGTTGGTCGCCCTACCGCCCGACGTGCAGGCTCAACTGAACCCAGAAGCCCTGGCCTGGCGTCTCTATCCCCTGGAACCCCATAACGTGACGCCGCCCCCCGACCCGTGTACCCATGTCCATACCTTCTGACCCTTGCCCCGCCCATTGGGAGGTCCTCATGAGTCGCGTATTCCGCAGTCAAAGCCTGCACACCCAGCGTCAACGCCTGCTCAAACTGCTGGCTTACACCCTTCGAGCCCTGCTCGTCCATGGTCAACGGGATGCCGAAGCCCGGGACATGGCCGCCTTCTTGGCCTTGCTTTTGGACGACATCCAGCGTTTGGTGGATACCACCACCACGGCGTGGGAGAAAAAAGGCTTCTGGCTTAAGGCCGATAAGTTTCGCCGGGACTGGGCCTGGGCACCGCGGTACCGGGATTTGCTGTACTTGGCCCTGAAGAACGACGATTGGGATGAGCTGGCCACCCATGTCGCGCAACTTTTTGGCAAAGTCAGCACGGTGCAAATCCCCAAGCGGCCCCGGTGGGGCGAGCGACCCTGGGAAGGCGCCTGGGAAGCCCTGAAGCATCGGGTGGACCACGAAGGTCTGGCCAACGGTTGAGGGAGGTCTATGGCGGGAATCAAACCTTTGGGGACGAGCGCTCAGCCCGTACCCATCGCTCGCAAGCCGTTGCCTCCCAGGGGTCCCGTTCCCCTGGAGGTCCTCTGGCAACAGGTCACCGATGTTCCTTTCTTCCGGGCCCTGCTGCGCGCCTTTGAGGCCTATTTCTTTCACCAGTTGGATTTACCAAGACCCATCCTGGACTTAGGGTGTGGTGATGGGCATTTCGCGGCCCATGCCTACGCGGTATACCGACCTGTGGGCCTGGATCCCTGGTGGTCTGCCCTTCAGGAAGCCGGGAGGTGGCAGGTCCATGGCGGGCTGGTCTGCGCCGACGGCGCGGCCATGCCCTTCCCCGATGCCTGCTTCGCTTCGGTGGTGAGCAATTCCGTCTTGGAACACATCCCGCACCTGGATGCCGTATTACAGGAGACGGCGCGGGTCCTTCGACCGGGCGGTTGGCTGGTCTTTTCCGTGCCCAATCACCGGTTTGAAGATTACCTGAGCCTGGCCCGCCTATGGGAGCGTATGGGCTTCCGTCGCCTGGCGCGAGCCTATCGGGCCTGGTTCCAGCGCATTTCCCGCCATGTACATTGCGACCCGCCGGGAGTTTGGATTCCTCGCCTGGAGCGGGCGGGGTTCCAGGTGGTTAAGTGGTGGCACTACTTCCCCCCGAGGGCCCTTCGTGCCCTGGAATGGGGCCACTATTTGGGCCTTCCCAGCCTGGTGAGCAAGAAACTCACCGGACGTTGGGTGCTGGCCCCCTTCCGGTGGAACCTGGTTCCGGTGGTCGCCTGGTTGCGTTCGCTGCTCAAGGAGGCGGTGGACTCTGATGGGGCATACACGTTTTACATTGCACGCAAGGTGCCGTTTACACGTCGTCTTCCGGGATGACCTCGGGTACCTCATCCATTCGGTGAATTTCGATGTCCCGGGCGCGACACAATCGTCGTTGGAAGGCGAGGAGACGACGCAAGAGGTCGGAAGATACCCTCTCCAATCCCCGTTGAATTTCCTTTTCGGCCTCGTCAAATCGACCTATCCGACGGTACAGATCCGCCAGCAGAGCCTCTTCGGCTCCCGATTCCGGGAGAAAAGGTTGTCCTTTTGCCCGAGCTTTGACGAACAGCGCGATGGCTCGCTTCCGACACCATGCCGCGGCTGCGGTGAAGTCCACCCCGGCATCATCACAGGCCCAGGCAGCGTAAAGCGCAGCCCAACCAGCATCGCTCAGATTTCCCGCGGCTTCTTGAATCCGGGCAAGGCAGAGGAACATCCGGGCCAGATACGGAAACCGAGAGTCCCGTAACAGGGCTTGATAATCCTGGCGGGAAACCACCCTTTTGGCTTCGGGTGGGGCTTTGGTGATATCCCACGCACAATAGCCGCATACAGGGCAGCATTGTACCTGTAGCGCCAGGGATAGACGCGCTGGCGGGGCAGGGCGGGTATCCAGGTCGGGTGGGCCGAAGGAACTGGTGGAGAGCAGCCGGGTATGTTTGTGACGGCTTTCGCATACAGCACAGGATACTTCAACTTCCAGAAACGTGGTCATGATGGCTCCTGTTCGTCTCCTTCGGCATCGGGATAGGCCGCGTTTATATAGCGCCTGCGTCGCGCGAAACACCGCTCCCAGAGGTGAGAGGGTACGATGGCCTGCAACGTTTGATGGAGCGGCAGACGTTCCTCGTCGGGCAATTCATGGACGTTCAGGTGGATGTGCCTTCCCTCAAGGGCGACTTGCAGGAAGCCGGTTTCCCCACCCAAGCGTTGGGATGGGGCCGATGTCCAGTCAGTAGGGAAGGGCAGGCTCGCCCGAATCCAGTTGTGAACCAGAATGCAGGCCGTGAGGTGGGGATGAAAGGGGATGTCCCAGGGAGGGGCTTCGCGCGGGTAATCGGGCCAGAAGCGCAAGCGTCCCTGTTGGGGTGAGGTGACCATGATTTCATACTCGAAGTGGTGGGGTGGGGGAAGAGGGGCCGCGGCCCATGTGTAGGTGAGGGTGAAATCTTGCGGGAGCAACGCGCGATACAGGCCGACCCAGTCCCGGCGTTCGGGCGGTGGCGGTTGAGCCAGGAATGTGTCCAGTTCGGCTCGGGCCATGTACACCACTCCTTCAGGTCCCACCACGCGGCAGTCCTCGCCCATGGCCATCCAGCGCCTGCGGATTTCTTGGGGGGACAGACCCGGTTCTCGCATCTGCTCCACCGACGTCCAGGTACGACGTCGGGCGTACTCGATGGCCAGTTCCAGGGTGGGAAAACCGGGTATCCAGGTTTCGTGGTCCGGATCGTGGGCATGGAAGAGGTCACACACGACAACCGAATAGGGGGAGCCTTTCATCACTCCTCCTTACAAAAAGTTGTTGATGGATGATGCTTCTGGGCTTGTCATTTTATCGAAAGAGCCCTCTCTTTGCCAGGTAGGGTGGGTGAGGGCTCTGGCGTCTTTCAACTTCTCATCATCGATGCTCCGGACCCCGCTTGTCCGTCCTGGCGGATAAAAAGATGCGTTCGCATAGGTCTTCGCGACTCCAGGACCGCGGGAAAAAAAGAGGGATAAAACAAGCCGCTGCTTGTTTTATCCCTCTACCTGAGGTCCCGTGCCCGGTTGGGGCTATCCATGGTTTACCAAGAAGGCTTTGAGACCACCTCTCCTTGCGCTACACTTGTAACGACACAGGGGAAGGAGCGGAAAATGGAGCATCGAGACCTGGAAACTCTGGACTATTTCAAAATCCTGGAGCGCATCGCGGAGTATACCCATTTCTCCCTGGGTCAGGAGAAAGCCTTGGCTCTTCGGCCGACCGTCGACCCTGACCATGCCCGGGGACGATTAGCCCGCACTCGGGAAGCGGTGCAGTTCTTGCGCCAGCACAATCCCGATTTGTCGCCGGCGTCGGACATTCGAGAAATCGTGCGCATGGCCGCACGCGGGCGGGTGCTCCATCCGGGGGAATTGCTCCAGGTTCAGCGTACCGTGCGAGTGGCGGAAACCCTGCGGCGGCAAATCATGCGACAGCACCGCACCTTTCCTCGCCTGGCGCGTCTGGTGCGGGACTGGCCCACCCGCTTCGGCCTGGCCGAAGCCATTGCCCAAGTGCTGGACGACGAAGGCCGGGTGAAGGACTCGGCCTCGCCCGAACTGGCTGCCATCCGTCGAGGCCTTCGGGAAACTCATCGCCTGTTGCGTGAACGCTTGGAAGCCATGATACGTTCGTCCGACATCCGAGCTTTGCTCCAGGAGCCCATCATCACCCTGCGGGCCGGACGTTATGTCCTCCCCGTCAAGGCGGAACACCGGAGTCGCTTCCCGGGCATTGTCCATGACCAATCGGGTACAGGAGCAACGTATTTCATCGAGCCCTTCGCCGTGGTGGATTTGAACAACCGGTTGCGGGACTTTGAACAGGAACAGGAGCGGGAGGTGCGGCGCATCCTGCGCCGCCTTTCGCAACAGGTGGGCCGGGCCGTGGAGACCCTGGTCAAAGTGGTGGAACGTCTGGGGGACCTGGACATGCTGTTCGCCCGGGCCCGGTATGCGTTGGATTTGGATGCCATCGAACCCCACATCGAATCCTTTCGAGAAGTACCACCACCCCATCCCGGAAGCACCCTTCGCCTTCTTCAAGCCCGCCATCCCTTGATTCCCCGGGAACGGGTGGTGCCCGTGGACATCGTACTGGACGAAGACGTCTACGCCCTGGTCATCACCGGGCCCAATACCGGGGGCAAGACGGTCACCCTGAAGACCGTGGGCCTGCTGGTCCTGATGGCGCAAACGGGCATCTTCATCCCCGCGGCCGAGGGTTCCGCTCTGAGCGTGTTCAGGGGGATTTATGCGGACATCGGTGACGAGCAATCCATCGAGCAATCCCTGTCCACCTTTTCCGCCCACATTCGCAATATCATCCGCATCCTTGAGAAAGCGGACCGTCGGTCGCTGGTGCTGCTGGACGAACTGGGCGCAGGCACCGACCCCCATGAAGGCGCGGCCCTGGCCTGGGCCATTCTCGATGCCTTGGTGAGGCGCGGGGTTACGACTCTGGTGGCAACCCACTATCCCGAACTCAAAGTTTATGCCCACCGCACCCCTGGCGTGCAGAACGCGAGCATGGAATTCGACCCCGAGACGCTGAAGCCTACTTACCGGCTCCTGCTGGGCCTGCCGGGCCGGTCCAACGCCCTCATCATCGCCCGGCGATTGGGCC
>WFUL01000251.1 GCA_015484985.1 Anaerolineales bacterium
CGATGCCTTGTGGCCTCGCCTCTTGCCCACCGCCATGCCTGCTTGCACTTTGCAGGAGGCGCCCCCCATCTCATGGCTCCATGCGCTTCGGTAACCTTTTCATTTGGTGGTCGCTACCCCCTTCGGTAACATTTTCTTTTGACTTGACACGACCGAGGCTCATGTACTGCCAATTCTCTCATGAAATGAAACAATTGCATCGAGAGCCCCAACCGGGCACGGGGCCTACGCGTCCCATGGCAACATCATCCGAAAAAGACGGGGCCTTGGAAGGTCTCCAAAAAGCCTTGAAACCTCATGAAAACTCCATTGGGGGTGTTCCCAAAATGTCGTTACAATTGAACCAGTCCAAGTACCAGGAGGTAAACATGCAACCCCGTCCGACATGGATTCGTGTTCTGGAAATCGTGGCCGTGGTGGCCCTTCTTGGGGCGCTGGGTATGGTGTTCTTTTATGCGCCTATGGAACGGGTCATGGGTCAAGTGCAGCGGGTGTTCTATTTCCACGTGGCATCCAACTGGATTGGCATGTTGAGTTTTGCCATCGCCGCCCTCACGGGTATCGCGTATCTCGTCTCCCGGAAGGAGAAGTGGGACCGACTCCAGGTGGCTGCGGTGGAACTGGGACTGGTCTTCTCTATCATGGGCATCATTTCCGGCTCTATTTGGGCCCGTCCCATCTGGAATACCTGGTGGACCTGGGACCCGCGACTGGTCAGCGTGACCATCATGGTGCTGGTGTACTTCGCGTACTTGATGCTGCGCCAGGGAATTGAAGACCCTGAGCGGCGGGCCCGGTTCGCTGCGGTCTATGCCATCTTGGGTTTCCTGAGCGTACCGCTGACCTTCTTCTCCATTCGGCTGTTTCGCACCATTCACCCCCAAGTGATTGGGAAAGGTGGACCTGGCGCGCAGGGCACCTTTGACATGACGCCAGAGATGGTCCATACCCTCATCTTCAGCGTGGTGACCTATACGGTGCTGTATGTCGTCTTGCTGTGGCACCGGAATCGTCTGGAGGGCCTGCGACGGGAAATCGAGCGGCGCAAGGCCCGTCTCGAGTCCTTGCACTAAACGTAAGGAGGGTTTCGATGACACCTACGGCTCCACCTAATACCACACCCTTTCTGATTGCCGGATATGTGGTCCTGCTGGGAGGCATCGTGCTTTACGTGCTCACCCTGGTTCTTCGTTACCGACAGGCTCTGGCTGATCGGCGTTTTTTGGATGAGATCGAACGGCCCCAGTGAGTCCCAGGCACTCCTCGTACCTGGGACTCGGACAGGAACTCAACCCCAGAAAGGGAAATGAAATTGTGTGGGGCGGCGAAGCCGCCCCACACAATTTCATTTCCCTTTCTTTCGCAGTTCTTCCAGCACCCGCTGCAATACTTCCTCCGGTGTGAGGTGATCCGTCGCGATGTAGATGTGGGCATGGGCGCGAGCGTGTGCCAGGCGTCGCCGTTGTTCCTCGTAATCCTCCCGGCGCCAGTGGAGTTTCCGCCGCTGGGTGCAGGTTTCAAAAGAAGCGTCCAAGAACACCAGTACATCGGGCCGCACCAGGCGCGCCCACATGTCGGGGACGTGGGAGTGCTCTTGGGCGATGTGCCGTACCTGGTAACCACGCCGACGCAAGGCGGCCACCAGGGTGCTCTTCCCTGCGCCGCAAGGTCCGACAACGCCGATGACCGGTCCCGAAGGATTCCGAACGGCCTTCATAAGGGCACTTGCGCCTGCAGGCGTCGGATGGGGGGCAGATTCCCTGCGGGCTGCCTTTGGATCGCCAGAATCACCAGGGTCATATCGTCATGGGGACGACCGTCGTCCAGACGAACGGCCTCTTCCAGCAGGGCATCGGCGATGGCTTCCACATGGCCTGCGAGGCGCTGCACGCTATCGCGAAATGTTCCGGAGATGTCCCATCCATTGCCTCGTCGTGTTCCAGCGTGGGCTACGCCATCTGTAAAAGCCAGTACGAACAAGTTTTCCTCCAAGGGATACTCCCGCACCACGGGACGAGTGTAACGGCGCAGTCCTACAGGTTCACTGGGCTCCTCCAAAACCTCAAGGTGGCTTCGGCGCATGACCAGTACGGGTAGAGGATTGTTTCGCACGACCACCACGCTTTGTGCGTCCATGTCCACCGAGAGGATGTTCAATGTGGCCTGGACCCGACCCTGTCGCGCGGTATACAGGGCATCGGAAGCCGCGCGAGCCGCTGCCCCGTCCCGTACACCTTCCGCGAGAAGGGTGATGACCCGCCTTACCACCAGGTTCGCCACCCGCTTGGCCGCGGGGCCGGAACGCTGTCCATCGGCCACCACGACCGAGAGGCCGCCATCAGGCCGTTCGATGATTTCCACTGTGTCCCCACTTCGCGACACGCCGAACTTTTGGGTCTTGGCCACCGCGAGGCGAACGATCCAGCAGGAGGGATAACGAGGGGGCGGAGGCGGGGTCACGGCACCTCCTCCAGCAATGCGGGTTTGTACAGGGTGACCACCCATCCCCATGCACCGTGGGGCAAAGGATAACGGCGGATGTACACCAGTGCACCCAGTCGGGCCGCAGGACGGAAGGCTTTATACAGTTCCATTTCCTGGGCCTGTTCATCCCCTGCCCCCAGAAAACGTTCCCACCGGGTGAGCAACCAACCGGACGCCGAGAGGAGGATGTCGAATCGCCCACCCGGTTTCAGCACTCGCCAGACCTCCTCCACGGTACGTGGTCTGAACACGTATTCGGTGGGGAAGGTAGCCACGACTCGATCGAAGGTTTCCGCGGGAAAAGGGAGAGCCTGGGCGCGCGCACACACCAAACGAGCAGAATATCCCCCATGATGCAGGCGTCGCTTTGCCCTCCGGAGCATGTAAGGACTGGGGTCTACGCCCACGGAACGAAAACCCAGGGAAGCCAGATGGACTTGTAAATGGCCGGGTCCCACACCCAACTCCAGCACGCGCGCGCCTTCTTGGGCTTCGGGCCACAGGGCCATGGAACGAACCCAATCCTGCCAGTGACCTCCGGAAACAAGCCAAGCCACCGCATCATACGCCCAGGCACCCCGGGTGTAGAGCCAGTTGAGCCCGGCGCGAATCACCGGCATTAACCAACGGGCCAGGGGTTTAGGATGGGGCATCCTCCTCCTCCGGAAGCATCACCGGTACCCGTCCCGGCCAAGTACGAAAGGCGAAGTAGGTCCCACCTTCAGTGCGAATTTCCCCATCTGCGTGCATCGGGGATGGTGGTTCGCAATGCACCTCCAGACGGGTGGCGTGGATTTCATGAACGCCCGGGTGGTCCACATGACGACCTTCGGGCCCCATGGCCTGAAGCAGTAAGCGCAGAACCTGAAAAGAGGAAGGGATGTATCCGTACAGGAAAGTGAGCCGGCCGTCGAAACCCTGGGCATGAGGAGTGGGGTAGAAGATGCCTCCGGTGCGGGGCCAGTTCCCCACGGAAATCAGGGTGGCCATACCTTCATAAGCACCGTCATCCCACGTCATGCGTACTCGCCAGTGTTGAGGGCGAGCCAGGACCCAGAAGGCGGCCAACACGTATCGCAGTACACCATGCACCCGTTGGATGCGCTTTTCGGTGAGGGTGACCCGGGGTTCCATACCCAGGGCCGCATTGTTCACGAAGGCCCATTCGTTTACCTGCAGCACGTCCATGGGACGGGGTTTCCCCATGACCAGGAGGCGCGCGGCCTCCACCGGGTCCCCAGGCAGGCCCAGGTTGGCCACCAGGTCATTGGCCGAGCCGAGGGGCAAAAGGCCCAAAATGGGCCAACGCGCCGCGTCGTATCCCAGGACCTGGGCCATGCCGTTGACCACCTCTCCCACGGTACCATCGCCGCCCGCAGCCACCAGCATGGGTATCCCTTTCCGGGCTCCTTCTGCCGCCCAGCGGATGGGGTCTCCTCGGGTCTCGCATCGTTTTACGGTGAAGCGCAACCCAGCGTCGCGCAAGACTTTCTCCACCCGGGGCCACTGCTCCCGGGCGCGCCACCGGTTGGCATAAGGATTGAAGATAACCCATACGTCGTCCATAACACCTTTTCTCCGGAGGGTTCTGCCGTGATTGTAATCCGGTCTTTCCTCCCCTTTCTGATAACGCACCTCTCAGGCATCGGTTTCCCCTTTCCCCCATTCCTTCCACGACAGGCCTTCTCGCACGAAGTAGTACCAGCCCAAAAGGGTCACGGGAAACCATAAGGCCGCATGCAGGGTAAGGGTATATCCGGCAGCAATGGGTTTGGGCACGCCGTATGCCATGAGGACGGCAATCCCGGGGGCGTCGAAGGTGCCCACATAACCGGGCGCGGAGGGCAGGGTGGTGGCCAGGTTGACCACGCCGTTCATGAGCATGAGGGCGAAGAAGGAGACCTGGAAGTCAAACGCGTGCATGACGAACCAATACTTGGCCGTCTCCAGAAGCCAAATGAGCACCGAGGTGGCGAAGACCATAAGGGCTTCCCAGGGGGAGCCCAAGGCGGCCAGTCCTTCCAGAAAGCGGCGGACCAGGGGCAGTAAAGAGTTCCGTACCCGGGAAGGAAGCCATCCGAGCATGCCTTCTGCCCAACGTTCCGCGTGCCGAGGGAAGGCTGCGGCCAGGAGAAAGAGGGCCAATGCGCCCAAGAACAAACCCGTTCCCCCCAGGGCCAGGGTACGGATATCCCCGACAAAACCGGAATCCGCGGTCAAACGGGAGAGTTCGGGAAGGTTCACGAAGATGAAGGCCAGCATAACCACGCCATCGTACACCCGCTCGACCAAAATGGTGGCTGCGGAGGCGGAGATGGACACACCGTGCTTACGCTTGAGTAACACGGCCCGTAACGCTTCCCCCGCGCGGGCGGGGAAAATGTTGTTCCCCATGTACCCTATCGCCACCAAGGAGAAGAGGTCCTTGGTGGCGATAAATGCCACGGGACGAAGCAGATAATGCCACCGCCAGGCCCGGACCACCAAGCCCACCATGTACACCGCCACGCCCGGGAAAATCCAGATGTAATGGGCCTGTTTGACCAACGACCATACCTGGCCCAGATGCAATCCTTGCAGGGCCCAGTACAGGAAGAGCAGGCTCAACAGCAGCCCCAGAAGCGCGGTCCATCGTCGCATAACTTAACCTCCCCTGGTTGGGCCCTCGCGGAAAGTTGATTCCTCAGGAACCGCCCAAGCCGCGCTGGCCTTAAAAGTGACCCACACCCTCTGTCCTTCCTGCAATTCCAGGTCCTCGGCCGCGGGGCGAGTGATGCGGACTACCAGACGCATACTCTGGGGGCCCTCCACCACCACTTTGACCAGCGCGCCCTGGGGCCACACGGTAACCACGCGGCCGGGAATGCGGTTGCGAGCGCTGGAACGGGGTACGGTGTCCCCTCGCCACAAGGTCAGGGCTTCGGGGCGCAGACACACCCGAACCCGCGCCCCCACCCGGGCGCGACCCAGGGCCATCAACGGGAGGCCGTGGCTTTCCAGGTAGAGGAGGCCGTCTTCAACGTCCGTGACGCGAGCGGAGAGAAAAGTTTCCACGCCCACCAGGCGGGCCACTTCACAATCGGCCGGCATGGCCAGCACCTCCTCCGGGGTCCCCACCTGGCGCAATTTGCCTTCCACGAGCACTGCTACCCGATGGGCCAGGGCCAGTCCTTCGTTCAGGTCATGGGTGACGTACACCGCGGTGAGGCCCGCGTCTTGCAGGAGGGTCCGCAAGTCCTCCAACAGATGCATGCGAGTGGGCATGTCCAGCGCCTGGAAGGGTTCGTCCAGGAAGAGGATTTCGGGCTCCAGAGCCAGGGCCCGGGCCAGCGCCACCCGCTGGGCCTGACCGCCGGACAGGCGTCGTGCCGATTGCCGGGCCAAGTCCTGGATGCCCAGGCGTTCCATCCAGATATGGGTGCGCCGCCGACGTTCTTCGTAGGGTACACCATGCAAGCGCAAGCCCAGGGCGACGTTGTCTTCGACGGTGCCCCGTAAGAGATAAGGCCGTTGCAAAACCACTGCAATGCGGCGACGATATGCCAGGCTGCGGCGGAAGTTCACGGGTTGACCGCGAAAACGCACCTCCCCTCGTTGCGGAGGAAGCAGCGCGGCCAGGATGGCCACCAGAGTACTCTTGCCCGCGCCGTTGGGCCCGATGATGGTGAGGATTTCACCTGGAAACAGGGTCAGATGGGGCACGTCCAGAACCCAATTGGCCCGACGGGGGAGCCATAAGTCGCGGGCTTCCAACAGGGGCTCGGTCATACCTCGACATCCTGTTGTTGGACAAAGGTAAGGACGGCGTTAACGACAAAGGCCATACCCAGGAGAATGAGGCCCAAAGCAATGGCTCGGGCGAAATCCCCCCGACGGGTTTCGAGAACAACCGCGGTGGTCAGCACGCGCGTGTAACGCCGGAGATTCCCGCCCACCATCAGGGAAGCGCCCACTTCGGAAATGGCCGCGCCGAACCCGGCCATGACCGCGGCCAGCAACAGGAGACGGGCTTCCCGCCAGAGAAGCCACACCATTTGCCAGCGCGAAGCGCCCAGGCCCAGCAATTGCCAGCGCAGATGGAAGTCCAGTTGTTGGAGCGCCGTGACCGTCAGTCCTGCCACGACGGGGAGGGCCAATACTGTTTGGGCCAGCACCATGGCCCGGGACGTGTACATCCAGCCCAAGAAACCAAAAGGACCACTGCGCCAGAAGAGCAGCGCCACCACCAGCCCCACAACCACGGGTGGTAGGGCCATGCCGGTATACACGGCGCTTAACCACACCCGTTGCCCAGGGGGACGCCGGAGAGCCAGATAAGTACCCAGAGGAATGCCCAGGACCACGCTGATAAGGGTCGCCAAACCGGAGATACGGAGAGAGCGCCACGTGATGGTCCAAACTTCAGGGTCACCCGTCAACAAGAGGTGCAGGGCCTCCAGAAACCCTCGCCATAATGCTTCCATCGCAGCAGCTCCTTCCCGCAGGAAGTCGGTCCGTGCCAATACAACAGATTGACCCACAGGGCTGTCATCCTTCTGAGATGCACAAGAGCCCTTATGGTTCTGACCCGCTGTGCCCTATTATAGAGGCCAGGAGAGGGGACGCCAACGTAAAGCGGAAAACCGTTCCCAGGGAGCGCTCATGCTCAGAACAGGTAGAAAATCAACACCACGGTTAGGCCCCACAGGAGCACCGTGGCCAGCAGAGGTCGATCCTGGAAGAGGGCTTCCTCGGGTGCACCACCCTGGTTCTCTACGTACACCAGATACATGTATCGGAAAATGCCATAGAGCACGAAAGGAATGGTGAGCATCATGGCGTGGTTTTGTGGAAGGTTGGGTGCGGAAAAGGTATACAGGCTATAGGCCATAACCGTTGCGGTTGAGGTAATGGTGATGAGTCGATCCAGAAAGGTCAGGGTGTAACCTTCCAAGACGCGGCGATGGGATTGGGCATTATGCGCCAGCAAGGCGATTTCGGCCCGGCGCTTCCCGAAACCGATGAACAGGGCCAGCATCACGGTGACCACGTACAACCAGGGAGAGAAGCGTTCCACATGGACCAGCGCGGCGCCAGCCGCAACGCGCAAAACGAATCCACCAGCAATGGTGAAAACGTCGATCAGAGGCACGTGTTTGAGCAGGAACGAGTAAGCCAACATGATGAGGTAGTAGAGGAGGGCAATCACGCCGAATTCCCGTTCCATCAAAAAAGCAGTAGGTAAGGTGACCAAGGGCAGGAGAAGAGCACCCGCCCAGGCGAGCGGCAGGGGTAGCCGTCCGGAAGGAATGGGACGATGTCGCTTCTTGGGGTGCTGCTGGTCGGCTTCCCGGTCGACGATGTCGTTGAGCAAGTAGACAGCTCCCGACAGGAAACAAAAGAGTACGAAGCCCAACAAGGAACGTTGTACCGCGGGCCAGTACGTAAGTTTGCGGTCAAAGACCAACGCGGCCAGGAGGAAGCCATTCTTGGCCCACTGGCGAGGACGCAGGCTTTGAAGAAAGGCCAGGGGAACGTCGACAAAGCGTCGCATCATGCTGCCCATTATATCCGGGCATCGGAATTGGGGCAAACGCCCCTGCCAGAGAGGTGCATGCAAATGTTGAAATCAGCCGGTCCTTTATGGACCGAAAGTTTGGACCACCTCTGCAGGCGGGCTTTTTCCTTTTGGAATGCACAGGTCTGGCCAGGCCCTGGACCGCAGGAGCAACGAAGAGATAATGTAGCAAGCGGCCTCGCTGCTTGCTACATTATCTCTCTCTTCATCCGGGGTCCCGGACCCAGACAGACCTGTGCGA
>WFUL01000252.1 GCA_015484985.1 Anaerolineales bacterium
CATCGGGGCTGTTCTGGCCACCATCGCGCAGCGGAAAGCGCCCGGTCATTCACCATCCGCCCGGAAGGAAGAGGGGGTGTAAAGGGCCTGAGAGGCACTTCCCTCCAAAGGCAGGGACGGTTGTACCGCCGGACGTTTCCCATCCAGGAGCACAAAGGGCGCCGCCCGACGCACATTCACCCCCAGGGCCTGCAGTTGGCGCAGGTCTCGCAGGCGCCGCTCCCGTCGGGCCCTCAGGATGCGACGCATGGTTTGAGGACCGATGCCCGGAACCCGAAGTAATTCGCGAGGCCCTGCGGTGTTGATTTCCACCGGCGCATAGGCCAGATGGCGTTGGGCCCAGGCGATTTTCGGGTCCACCTCACGGGGCAGGTCGCCATGCCCATCCAGGGGGAGTTCGTCCCAGGAAAAGCCATAATCCCGAATCAGGAAGAAGGCCTGATATAGACGACGCACCCGCAAAGGCGACTCCGGTTGACGGTGCTCCAGGGGCGTGTCCGGGACCGGACGGAAGGGGGAATAGTAGACGCGCTGCACCTCCATCTCCCGCACCAGTTGCTGGGTCACCTGAAGCAGGTCCCGGTCCGTTTCCCCGGCGGGGCCCACCACGAACTGGGTGGTGATGGAAGCGGCAGACAATCCCTTTTGCAAGCGTTCTCGACGCGCCTCGGCCGCGTAGCGCAGGGTCTGTAAGAGTTCCTTCCAGTACCACTTTTGAGGCGCAAGGCGGGAGAGGAAACGGGCACTGGGTGCTTCTAAATTAACGGAAACGCGATGGGCCAGGGCCACCGCCTGGGCTACCTGTTCGCGGTCCGCTCCGGGCATGAGTTTAAGGTGCGTGTAACCGGGGAAGCGCGAGTCTTGCAAGTAGCGCAGGGTGTCCAACAACCGATCCTGGGTGGCCAGGCTCCCACCCGTGATGCCCGAACTCACGAACACTCCCTGAATGATGCCTCGACGATGCAGAGCCAGCGCGGCCTGCGCCAGTTCCTTGGGGCGCAACGCGGCCCGAGGGAAATCCCGCCCAGACCGAAAAGGGCAGTAGAAGCAGTTCCGTTCGCAGAAGGAAGACTGGAGGATTTTGAGCAAGGGGATGCGCTTCCCCCGGGCCGCGGCGTAGAACACGGGCCATCCTCCCAAAGAGCGCGGAGGGTCCGGTATTCCCATGGGCTCATCGGGTTCCAGGTCCATCTCTCGAGTGAGCAGCACGAATTTGGTCTCCAGCGAACAAGCCATGGGAGATATCCCTTTGTCGAACACTTGTTTGAATCTCATTATACCTCTAAATCCGGGGAATTCAAACAGGAGGGTTCTACTGGCGCATACCCTGCTGGGTACGAGGGCCTCAGGTGGAAAAATAAAGTGATGCAGCGGCGGCTTCGGCCCTGGATGCCGGAGAAGGCGATGGCCAAAACCTGATTTCATCCCGTTTTCCCCTTGACAGCAACAGAGTAGCCTGCTTGTTTTCTCTCTTCTCTCTTTTTCTCGCGGTTCTGGAGTCGCGGAGCCCTATGCGAAGGCATTTTTTCCGCCAGGACAAACAAGGGAGTCCGAAGCGTCGATGATTAGAATTTAAAAAACGCCTGTGCACCCCCTGGTACAATTGACAGACCCCCAAGTCCTATCCCAAGGAGGCGTTCCATGCCCGATTTGAGCCAATCCCTCCTGGAAGAAATCTGCACTGAACCTCGTTACCCGGAATTCCCTTGGCGGGAGGATCAGGTCTCACCGGCCTACCACGGCTTGAGCATTCTCAACATTCCTACCACGGTGGCCCAGTGGTTGGGTGCTCCCCCTTTAGGCGTGGCTCCTGCACTGGATGCCCGCCTGCGGGAACCCTTGGGCACCGATATCCGCCAGGTCATCCTCATTCTTATCGATGGATGGGGATGGTACGTGTTTCAACAAGCTCGCGAGCGTGGCTGGTTGGAGCCGCTGGAACCCTTCATTGAAAAGGGCGTACTGGGTGTGCTCACGTCCATCGTGCCCAGCACCACCGCGGCGGCCATTCCCACCTTTTGGACGGGCCGCTCCGCCGCCGAACATGGCATTACGGGTTACGAAGTATGGCTCAAAGAGTTCGGCACCATTGCCAACATGATTCTGCACAGCCCTTCGTTCTTCCAGGTGGGTCCAGGACTGCTGGAGAAGGCCGGCTTTAAACCCGAAGATTACCTGCCGTTTCCCACCATGGGCCCTCACCTGAAAGCCGCCGGGGTAGAAACCTACGCCTTCCAGCACCATACCATCGCCAATTCCGGCCTTTCCCGGATGTTGTTTCGAGAGGTCAACGTAGCCACTTTTTCGGGGATTGCGGACCTGTGGATGGAACTGGTGGCCACGATGCAGAAGACATCTGCCTCCCAGCGTCGCTATGTTTGGGTCTACTGGGGCCTGGTGGACCGCTTTGGCCACAAAAAGGGCCCCCTGAACGAACAGGTCTTTGCCGAAATCCGCACAATTCTATGGACCTGGAAGACGTTCTTCCTAGAAGCCTTTCCTACGGAACAACGGCGGGGAACCCTGGTGATTTTCGCGGCCGACCATGGGATGCAGGCCACACCACCCCGGGCGGATTTCGAAGTACGCCATCATCCCCATCTTATGCGGACCCTGACCCTTCCCCCCACCGGAGAGAACCGTTTCATCTACCTGTATCCCAAACCCGGACGCACCAAAACTATGCAATCCTACTTCGAGGAGGCCTGGCCCGATACCTTCACCCTCATCCCCGCCCGTGAGGTGCTCCGCTGGCGGCTTTTGGGCCCGGGAGATCCCCACCCCGCGCTCCCGGACCGCATCGGCCATTGGGTGGCCATCCCCCACGGCGATGCCTATCTTTGGTGGAGTCCGAAAGAAAACGAACTGCGTGGTCGTCACGGGGGCCTGAACCGCACCGAAATGCTGGTGCCTTTCTTGGCCTTCCGCCTGGACTGACCAAGGTGGACCCATTGCTACCCTCATGACAGGAAAAACACCTTGATGGGGCGGCTTCGCCGCCCCATCAAGGTGTTTTTCACTTCAGGTTGCAGATGAACACCAAGGCTTACGAAGGAGAGCGGCTTTTGTTGGTGGTGGGCTGAAGCAATCCCAGACGTTGTAACGCGTCCCGAGCCGCGGCTTTTTCGGCCTCCTTGCGACTATAGCCCTGACCGCGGCCATAGCGCTTGCCGTTTATCCACACTTCCACAGAAAAACAAGGACGGTGCGGAGCACCTGTTTGGTCCACCACCCGATACTTTGGGGTTCCAAAACCCTGATGCTGGCTCCACTCCTGCAGCATCCCCTTATAGTTCAACACCGCGCCCCGTTTCAAGAGTTCTGGAAAGGTCTTCTCCACCAACGGGAGGACGAAGCGCCGCACCGCATCCAGCCCCTGGTCCAAATACACCGCTGCCACCAGAGCTTCAAAGGTGTCGGCCAGAATGCGTTCATAGGCCCCCCGGCCCTTCTGGAGAGCCCCTCGACCCACCCGAATGTAAGGACCCAATTCCAGCATGCGAGCGAACTCAGCCAGTTGCCGACGGTGGACCAGGGCCGCGCGGTAATCCGTCAGCTCCCGGGGCTCGATGTCCGGCTGATGATGATAGAGCCATTCGCCCACCACCAGGTCCAAGACCGCGTCGCCCAGAAATTCCAATCGCTGGTTGTCAGGCACTTCGGGATCGATGCCATGATAGGATGGATGGGTCAGAGCTTCCTGCAGAAGGGCCGGATTTTGGAATTCCAGGCCCCAGCGCTGGGCAAATTCCCGTATGCGCGCCTCCCACTCCTGCCGCCTCATTCGCATTCCTCCCCCGCGGAAAATTTGGCAAAATGAGTATACTCGAAAGCATCCAGATAAGCGAAGGGGAAGACAAAAGTGGGTGACCGCTCAACGTGGAAAAAGGATTCCTCGCCTCCGGTGGTATGACCGATGGGGGAAAAGCACCCGGAGACAGGAGGGTGAAACCATGGTTTACAAAGTGACGCGAGAAGAACTATTGCGCATGGATGAGGCCAGCCTGCGAAAGCGCTACGAAGAACTCAAGCGGGAAGTCCACTACCACAACTACCGGTATTACGTCCTCAATGACCCAGTCATCAGTGACTATGAGTATGACCTGCTCATGCAGGAGCTTCGGCTCATCGAAGAACTGCATCCCGAATGGATTACGCCGGATTCGCCCACCCAACGGGTGGGTGCACCGCCCGCGGAGGGCTTCCGTAAGGTTCGCCACCCCGCGCCCGTGCTTAGCCTGGCCAACGCGTTCTCCGAAGAAGACTTGCGAGCCTGGCATCAACGTCTGGTGCGCCTGGACCCCCGGGTGGCCCAGGCGGACTTCGTGGTAGAACCCAAATTCGACGGGCTCTCGGTGGTCCTCCATTACCGCAACGGAGTCTTTGAACTGGGTGCCACCCGGGGCGACGGTGAAGTCGGCGAAGATGTCACGGCCAACTTGCGCACGGTCAAACAGGTACCCTTACGCATTCCAACGGACCCAAACGGCCCTCCTCCCCCGCCCTACCTGGTGGTACGGGGAGAGGTATACATCACCAAGGACGACTTCCGACGCCTCAACGAAGAACTCGCGGCCCGGGGAGAACGGACGTATCTCAACCCCCGCAATACCGCGGCCGGCTCCTTGCGGCAACTGGACCCGCGCATCACGGCCCAGCGACCCCTACGCCTGGTCACCTACCAAATCCTCACCGGGGAGGGCGACCTGCCCTCCACCGAGTGGGAAACCTTGCAGTACCTCAAGGCCCTGGGCTTCCCCGTGGCCGACGCGGATTTGTGCCCCGACCTGGAGGCCGTGCGGGAGGCCTACCAGCGCTGGCTGGAACGGCGGGAGGCCCTGCCCTATGAAATGGATGGCGTGGTGGTGAAAATCAACGACCTGAACCTGCAACGGGCCCTGGGCGTGGTGGGCAAGGACCCGCGCGGGATGATTGCCTACAAGTTCCCCGCCCGGGAGGTCACCACGAAACTCCTGGACATCCGGGTCAACGTCGGACGGACCGGCCGCATCACCCCCTATGCGGTTCTGGAACCGGTGGAAGTGGGGGGCGTTATCGTCCGCAAGGCTACCCTGCACAATTTCGATTACATCCGGGAGAAGGACATCCGCGTTGGCGACCGGGTGTACCTTAAGCGGGCGGGTGACGTCATCCCCTATATCATCGGCCCAGTGGTCAGCGCGCGCACGGGCGAGGAGCGACCTTACGAACCCCCCACCCACTGCCCGGCCTGCGGAGAGCCTCTGTATCATGACCCCCAAGAGGTGGATTGGTACTGTGTGAATGCGGCGTGTCCCGCGCAACTGGTCCGTCGGATTGCGTATTTCGCCTCCCGAACCGCCATGGACATCCCCGGACTGGGGGAGAAAATCGCCCAACAGCTGGTGGAAGCGGGCCTGGTGGGCGATGTGGCCGACCTGTACTACCTGAAGAAAGCCGACCTGTTGCAACTGGAGGGCTTCGCGGAAAAGAAGGCGGAAAACTTGCTCCAGGGCATCGCGGTATCCAAGCAACGGCCCCTGCGACGTCTCATCACCGGGCTGGGCATCAAGGGTGTGGGGCCCACCATTGCGGCGCTCTTAGAAGAACATTACTCCGACCTGGACGCGCTGAGCCGGGCCACCCTTGAAGAACTGGAAGCCCTGGAAGGCATCGGTCCCGTCATCGCGCGCTCCATCGTGGATTGGTTCCGGCGCGAACGCCATCGCCGCATTCTGGCCAAGTTGAAGCAGGCCGGGGTCTGGCCCATAGCCCGACGGGAGACGCCTCAGACCCAGCCGCTGGCCGGCCTCACCTTCGTCATTACGGGCGCGCTGAAGACCATGACCCGGGAGGAGGCCAAAGCCTTCATCGAGGCCCACGGCGGCCGTGTGGCCAGCAGCGTGAGCCGCAAAACCGACTACCTGGTGGTGGGGGAGAACCCCGGGTCTAAATTGCAAAAGGCCCAACAACTGGGAGTGCCCACCATTGACGAAGTCACCCTCTACCGCATGGCAGGCGAAACTCCGCCGCCGGAACTGGCGTCTGGGGGAACGGTTCCCAAAACGCCTCCCGCAAGGGACCAGGCGCCGCAACCCACCCTTCCCTTAGACGGCTAACAGGAGGGTTCTGTGGCCCGCAAGACAGCGTTTTCCCGCAAGGCGGTGTCCCTTCGGGCCGCCCTGTGGCCCCGGTCCCTTGTGGAATGGTGGGCCCATCCCATCCTCCGGGCCGATGCCTTCCTCCTGTTGGCCTCGGCCCTGTGGGGCTTCGGGTTCGTGGCTCAGCGCCTGGGCATGCGCACCCTGGGGCCCTTTACCTACAACGCCGCCCGGTTCCTGCTGGGAACCCTGGCCCTGCTTGTGGCGGTGCGATGGACTTTCGGGCCCCAGGCCTGGTCGGCCTTGTGGCGTCATCGAAGCGGATGGTTTTGGGGGCTGTGGGCCGGGTTGTGGCTCTTCGCCGCGGCCTCCGCCCAGCAAATCGGTCTGGTCACCACGGGTGCGGGCAAGGCTGGTCTCATCACCAGCCTGTATACCCTGTGGGTCTACCTGCTGGACCGTCTCCAGGGTCGGGCGCGGGGATGGCGCCCCCTATTGGCCGTTGGCCTGGCTCTGGGAGGCCTCTTTATCCTCAACCGCACCGACGACCCTTTATGGCAATGGAAGACCGGGGATGCCTGGGTGCTCCTGGGTTCATGGCTCTGGGCCGTTCACGTGCACTGGATCGACCAGGCCATGAAACGGGTACATCCCGCGCCCTTTGTCGTGGCCCAATTCGGCCTGACGGGCTTGCTCAGCATCGGTGTCGCGTGGGTCTGGGAAAACCCGACTTTGGGGGGCGTGGCCCAGACATGGGGACCCGTTCTGTATGGCGGTTTGGTTTCCGTAGCCGTGGCCTTTACCTTGCAGGTCCTGGGCCAACGTCATGCGCCGCCCACCCACGCGGCCATACTGCTCAGCCTGGAAGCAGCATTCAGCCTGTTGGGAGGGTTGCTTTTCTTGGGTGAAGGCCTCACGCTAACCGCCCTGGTGGGTAGCGGACTGATGTTGGGCGCCGTGTTCCTGAGCGTGCCCCGGGGAAATGAGCAACGCGAGGGTGAACCATGAAGGAGCCAGAATGGTTGGAAGTCTCCCTAACCTTCGTTCCGGAGCAAAGCGAGGTTGCGGAAGCCGTAGCCCAGGTGCTGGCCCGCCTGAGTGATGGCCGGGTGGTCTGGAGTTACGAACATCCCCAAGCCGACGCGCCGAACCATATTCAATCCTGGGGGCCGGTTACGGTGCGGGCTTATCTCTCCACCACCCCAGAGACCCAGGAGGAGATACAACGTCGCGTTGAAGAGGCTTTATGGCACCTACATGTCATTCATCCCCTGCCTCCGGCTCGATTCCGTCTCTTACAGGATGAGGATTGGCTCCATGTCTGGAAACGCTTCTACCGGCCGATCCCGATAGGACGGGGTCTACTCATCGTTCCTGCATGGATGGATCCTCCGCAAGGGAACCGCACGGTCATCTTGATTGAGCCGGGTACGGCTTTTGGCACGGGCATGCATCCTTCGACCCGCTTGTGCCTAGAGGCCCTGGAATACCTGGTGCGGCCCGGCGAGCCTTTGATTGACCTCGGATGTGGTTCCGGTATCCTTGCCATTGCCGCGGCCAAACTGGGGGCACGGCCGGTGCTGGCCGCGGACATCGAACCCAATGCCCTAGAGGAAACCCGCAACAACGCCCTTCGAAACCGGGTCGAAGACCACATCCATGTGTTCCAGGGCTCGGTAGATGAAATCCTGTCGGGCGAAGCGCCTATCCTTCAGGCCCCGGTGGTGGTGGCCAACATCTTCGCCGAGGTCTTGGCCGAACTTCTGGACCAGGGTCTAGCCCGGCTGGTGACCCCGCATGGGCACCTGGTGCTATCAGGCATCTTGGAGGAGCGAGAAGGGCTGGTCCAGCGCGCGGCCGAAAGCCAGCACCTGTCCCTGGTGAACCGCGCGCAGGAGGGTGAATGGGTATGCTTGCAGTACCGCCGATGAGGCTGAACGCCTGGTCGCCCATTGTGATATAATCCCTACCCCGGAGGGCCTTATGGAAATTCAGTGGTATGGCCATTACTGTTTTCGTTTAAGCCAACGGGGACTGGCCACGGTAGTGGCCGATCCTTTTGACGCGAATGTCGTGGGCTACAAACCCGTGAAAACCCGTACCGATGTGGTCACCGTAAGCCGTCCCGGCCCCGAACAGGGCCACGTCAAGGGCTTACGGGGGGTCAAAAAGGTGCTGGACGCACCGGGCGAATATGAAATCGGGGGAGTGTTCATCACAGGGGTGCAGTTGCAAGACCCCGAGGCCCCTCAGGCTCGTGGGGTGACCTTCGTGTTTGAGTACGACGGTGTGACTATCGCCCATTTGGGCGGCCTGCGTCGCGTGCCCACGCAAAAGGAAATGGAAGGCATCGGGCCGGTGGACGTGGCTCTGGTCCCCGTAGGCGGCCAGCACAATGGTCTGACACCGGCCAAAGCTGTGGATGTGCTCTCCCTCTTGGAGCCATCCATCATCATCCCCATGGCGTACAAGACGTCCCATACCCCCCTTCCCCTTACCCCTCTGGCCCGTTTTCTCAAGGCCATGGGTGAGTCGTCTCCTCGTAAAGTCGAGGTGCTCAAGGTCAGCCGCTCGTCCCTGCCCAGTGAACCCCAAGTGGTCATCCTGGAACCCCACGTATAGGGAGAAAACAGCCGTGGCTTCTGCGCAACCCGTGAAACTCATCATGATGTGGGACATTCGTTCCGGTCGCGAGCAGGAATATTTCGAATTCATTGTGCAGGAATTCATCCCGGCCTTGCAACAACTGGGACTGGACCCGGAGGAGGCGTGGTTCACCATTTACGGGGACTATCCCCAAATCCTGGCGACGGCCCGTGCTTCCTCTTTGGAGGACCTACAAAAAATCCTTCGTTCTCCTGAATGGAAAGAACTGGAGCATCGCCTCAAGCAATATATCACCAACTATCGCTATCGTATCGTACCCTACAAGCCCACCTTCCAATTCTTCCGCTAAACGAGGCCCTCCTCCCATGACCATGGCATCCTGGGTGCAGGCCCTGCTGGCCTGGTATCAACAGCATCGTCGCACGTTCCCCTGGCGGGAGGAACGTCCAGATCCTTACGCGGTCTGGGTGGCCGAAATCATGCTCCAGCAAACCCGTACGGAGACGGTGCGGCCTTACTTTGAACGCTGGATGACTCGCTTTCCCTCTATTGCTTCCGTAGCCCAGGCGGACCCCCAAGAGGTGCTGGCTTTGTGGGAAGGACTGGGATACTACCGTCGGGCCCTCCTGCTGTGGGAAGCCGCCCGCCAGGTGATGGAACGCTTTGGAGGTCACCTTCCCCAGGACCCCCAGGAACTGGAAAGCCTCCCGGGCATCGGCCCTTACACCGCGCGCGCCATCGCGTCCATCGCCTATGGAAAGGACGTGGCCGTGGTGGACGGGAATGTCAAGCGGATCCTGGCGAGGTTGTTCGCCATTGAGGCGCCCATCGACCGACCCTCAGGGGAACGACAGATTTGGACCCTGGCCCAGGAGCATCTGCCTGCCGGTCAGGCGGCTACGTACAATCAGGCCTTAATGGACCTGGGGGCCACCATCTGCCTGCCCCGTCGCCCTCGATGTGAGGAGTGCCCTTTGCGTCCCTGGTGTCAGGCCTATCTGTCGGGAAATCCGACGCAATGGCCTCGTCGGACACCCAAGAAGAAAATTCCCCATTACACCGTGGTGGCCGGGGTGGTGCGTAGGGGCCCAAAAGTGCTTCTGGCCCAACGTCCAAAAGGAGGGCTTTTAGGCGGTTTGTGGGAGTTTCCCGGTGGCAAGGTGGAACCCGGGGAGAGCCTGGAAGCCGCGCTGGAACGAGAACTCTGGGAAGAACTGGCCATTCGGGTGAAGGCTGGCGCGGTCCTGGGGACCTTTCGCCACGCATACTCCCATTTCCGCATCACCCTGCACGCCCTGTGCGCCCAACTCCTCGAGGGCGAACCCTATCCCCGGGAAGGCCAGAAGGTCGCCTGGGTTCCCTTGGAGGACTTGGAAACTTACCCTATGGGCAAGGTGGACCGCTTGATTGCTCAACGGATTCGACGGGAATCCCGTTTATGTGCCGAATCCCGATGATTAGGAGTGGAGCGTTGAACACCACATCTTCCCCCTCGCGCTGGTTACTCCCCGTACTGTTCCTGGGCGTGCTCATGGCCGCAATGGACATCGCCATCGTGGGTCCAGCGCTCCCGGCCATCCGAGAAGCCCTCGTGTCCGACGACCGCCTGGTGGCCTGGGTGTTCACCGCTTACTTGCTTTTCAATCTGGTGAGCACGCCCATCATGGCCAAGATGGCAGATCGCTACGGTCGTCGGCCGATTTACATCCTGGATGTACTCCTCTTCGTCTTGGGCTCCCTCATCGCGGCCATGGCTCCGTCCATCTACTGGTTACTCGTTGGCCGGGCTGTGCAGGGCTTTGGTTCTGGCGGCATTTTCCCCGTCGCCGCGGCCGTCATAGGCGATGTGGTGCCCGAAGAGAAACGGGGGCGAACCCTGGGCTTCATCGGTGGGGTCTTTGGTCTGGCTTTCCTTGTGGGCCCCATCGTTGGGGGCATTCTGCTCCGTTTCTCGTGGCGGTGGATTTTCTGGGGGCCTCTGCCCTTGGCCATGGTGCTTGTACCAGCCGCTTGGAAGGTGCTTCCTACAACCCGGACATCGAATCCAAAGTCCTGGGATGGCGTGGGCACTCTTCTGATGGCCTCCACGTTGACTACGTGGACCCTGGGTCTGAATCAACTGGACGCCCAGAATCCTCTGCAGAGTTTGATCCAAGGTAGTGCGGGTATTTTGCTTTTTCTGGGTGTTGTTCTGGGATTTGTATTGTTACATTGGGAGCGTCGCTTTCCCGATCCGGTCTTTCCTCTCTCCGGCGTCCGGCATCCCCTGGCCCGCCTCACGCTGTGGCTTTCCTTCGGCGCTGGTGTACTGGAGGGTGGCGCGGCGTTTTTCCCCACTCTATTGGTGCTGGCGTTGGGCGTCGCTCCTCACACAGCCAGTTTCATGCTGGTACCTGTGGCGCTCAGCCTGGCAGCAGGAGCGCCTCTGTTTGGCTTTCTGCTAGATCGCATAGGAGCGCGTCGAGTCATGGTTATGGGCACGGGAATGTTAGCGGTAGGACTCGGCCTTTTGGGCTGGGTTTCGTTATCCCAGATGAAATTTTATCCTGCCGCAGTACTTACAGGGTTAGGCCTTTCCGCTTTGCTGGGAGCCCCAGTGCGCTATCTCATGCTTCAGGTCAGCAGTCCCCAAGAACGGGCCAGCGCCCAAGCCTTGATTTCGGTGGTGACGAAAATTGGCCAGATGCTTTCCGCGGCCCTTATCGGCGCGGTGGCCGCCAGTTTTGGAGGTGGATTGGTAGGCTACACGTCGGCCTATCGTTTGCTCGCGGTGCTGGCCGTGGGGCTGGTGCTGTTGGCCTTCCGCGTCCCCCGAAGACATATCTCCCAACCCCAAACGAGGTCGATAAACGCCAAAAACGCGCGCGGTTAACGGCGACGCGGGCGGTTTGTGCCGCCCGCGTCACTGCTTCCCTGCCGGAATGGGAGCCCCTCAATACGGAGTGGCCCAACTCTCGTCATCCCGATACACCGCCTCGTCAATAATGCGCGTGCCGGTCACCCGCGGTTTTGGATGCTCCACGGCTTCGATGCGGTAGAAAGAAGATTTGTACCAATCGTGGTCAATGGGCACGCCCAGTTCCCGCACGATGGGCAGCTGCTCCTGATACGAGAAGAAATTCCCTTCCAGCTGCGGATACACGTTGAACTGCCGACGAATGTCCGTAATTACAAAGCCCATTTCGTGTAGCATTCTCTGGATACGATACCACTTCTTACGCGAGGCTTCCAGCGTGGTCAGACCGAAGTAGCCCACGCCACCCTCGCCTTTCAGGGCGCTCACACCTCGAGACAGGAAGAGCTCGATACCCGGCAGGGTCTCCACCGGGTCGGTCACGAACACGTCGAACCGGCCTTGCAGGTCCTGGGGCAGCGCGTGCTGCACGTCCACCACCCGGGCTTCTACGGGCAGGCCTTCCCGCTGGGCCCATTCGTTGATGAAGCGAATCAGGCGTTCGTCAATGTCGATGACGGTGATGCCTTTGGGAAGCCCGGTCAACGCGGCCGCCAGGCTGAGCAGGTCGTCGTCGCCGACCACGAAGATGTAGCTCCCCAGCAGGTCCCCGCGTTCGTACAGGAAGGCCACCCGCTGCATCACCCCCTCAGGGCTGATGAAACCCTGGTCGTACTGGGCCGCGGCCGAAGGCCGGGAACGGGTAATCTCCAGGTACTTCTGGAAGGCCTCCTCCAGACGAGGCCCCCATTGATACCCCGTTCCGCGACAGTGGGGACAGCGCACATCCTCGGTGAACGCTCCCCATTCCCGGACCAGGGCCTGACCCTGCTCGGTGAGCACGACCTGGCCTCCTTCCAGCTGAATCCACCCCCGCTCCTGCCAGTCCTGCAACTGCCGGAAGAACTCCGGCAGGGATGCGTCCTGCATGTCCAGGAGCCGGTACACCGACAGGGGACCCTGCGCCAGGGCCTGCAACCATTGCTTGCCAATACGGTCCATGACCTTACCCTCGCTCCAGTTGGAGATGACGATAGGATGCCGGACGGAAGCGCTCCAGGAAGAGTTCAAAGGCCTTCTGGGCCTGAGCTGGGTCCCCACAAGTGAAAATGTCCAAATTGACCAGCCCATGCTCTGGCCAGGTGTGCAACGAAACGTGGCTCTCAGCCAGCAATACAATTCCCGTGACGCCGTGGGGGTGGAACTGATGGTAGTAGGACTGAAGCCGGGTCAGGCCCGCCTCTTCGACGATGGACTCCACCACCGGCTCCACGTCCTTGACGTAGGAAATCAACGCCGGATCCACACCGTAAAGTTCGGCAATGATGTGCAGCCCCACCGGGGGCATTTCCCGCGGGAAGCGGTGCTTCCCATTCGCGGGGGACGTGGTTCGGAAGGGCACCATCTGGGGTATCACCTGCAAGGCCTTCATGAGCACCTCCTTATCGCTATGAGATGAATGGAATTGCTTAAACGGCAAACCCGAGCGGATAAAGCAACCATCCTTTCCCCACAAGGGGGAGAGTCTGGAGCCGTACCCGCTCGGGCCTGCCCCAGGGAAAGCCGGGCCCCTCCGGCCCACAGGCCGGAGGCCGACAACAGCGCCGAACCTCAGTCATAATGCCGGGCATGGTAATCCCTCATCATCCTCTGCGTGATACAGCATCTATTCCCAGTACGCATACCCGACTGCCTCCAAAACATCCTCGAGACAAAAGATAAAAGGGACAAGTCATACCCTTGCCAATACGGGCACTCCTTGCCCCTTATCGGGCTTTTGAGCGTCCTTATTATACGCTGGGAAAGCGTAAAATCAAGGAGGAAATTGCAAGAAATGGGTAAGAAACGCTCCGCCTCTATCCGCGGAAGCCGTACAGGAACCGCACCACCGCCTGGATGCCCTTCTCCCAGGTGGGGAGATGTTGATTTTCATTGGGCCCATGGGCCCGGCTGTCGGGCAAGGCGAAGCCCGTAAGCAAGGAGGTCACGTCCGCGTATTGTTGCAAAAAGGCCACCGCAGGGATGGTCCCGCCACTACGGGCCAGGAGGGGTTCCACACCCCAGGTCTCCTGCAGGGCCTGGCGCAGGGTCTGGACCGCGGGCGTGTCCCAGGGGAGCAGCACCGGCGGCGCGCCCACGCCGTAGCGCAGTTCCCAGCGGACGTAGGGCGGCATATGGGCCTCCAGATAGGCCCGAATCTGCCGGTGTACCTCGTCGGGGTCCTGGTCCGGGACCAGGCGACAGGAGAACTTGACGGTCACCGAAGAGGGCACGATGGTCTTGCTCCCGGTGCCCACGTATCCGCCCAGGATGCCGTGGAACTCCAGGGTGGGCCGGGCCAGGGTGCGCTCCAGGGGCGTATACCCGGCCTCGCCCCAATAGCCGGGAACCCCATACCGGCGCCGCACTTCCTCCTCGTCCGGGAAGGGCAGCCGGGACAACATCTCGCGTTCCTCCGGCGTCAGGGGGCGGACGGCGTCGTAGAAGCCCGGCACGGTCACGCGGCCCTGGTCGTCGTGCATGCAACCCAGCACGCGCATCGCGGCCTGAATGGGGTTGGGCATGGCCCCGCCGTACAGGCCGGAGTGGAGTTCCTCCTTGGGGCCGTACACCTCCAGTTCGAACAGGGCCAGCCCCCGCAGGCCGTAGGTTATCGTGGGCAGGTCCGGCCCCTGCATCCCGGCATCGGGATTGAGACAGATGTCGGCCCGCAACGCCTCCGCGTGGTCCTGGAGCACCCGGGGCAGGCTGGGGGAACCGATTTCCTCCTCGCCCTCCAGCAGGAACTTCACGTTTAGCGGGAGGCCCGCCTCCCGCGCCGCGTCCACCGCGGCCAGCAGGGCGATGATTTGGGCCTTCATGTCCGCGGCACCACGCGCGTAAATCCGGTCTCCCATCACTACCGGTTCGAAGGGCATGGACTGCCACGCTTCGGCCTCGCCCGGTGGCTGGACGTCGTAATGGCCGTACAGGAGCACCGTGGGCGCGCCCGAGGGACCGGGAATTTCCCCAAAGAGCACGGGATGTTTTTCCGTCTCCCACAGCATCACGCGCGCCTGCAGGTCGTTACGCAACCGGCGGGCCAGCCATTCCGCCGCCCGCCTTACTTCCGAGGCATACGTCGGATCCGTGGAAATGGAGGGAATCCGGAGGAAGTCTTCCAGCCACCGGCGATAGCGGGGCATTTGATGACGCACATGTTCCAGGGCCCGGCCCAGGGTCATGGGAAAGCCTCCACGAAAGGGGTCTGGCTCAAGTATACTATCCCCCGTTCCTGGCGAGCAAACCCCGAGGAGGGAAGGCCCATGAACCCTCGACCTCTGTTCCCGCAGTACGACGTGGCCACCGCGCGACGCACGATTTTGCAACGCCAGCCCTGGGAGGCCCTGGTCCTCTCAGACCGCTTGAAAGAAAGTATCGCCCGGGTTTTTGGGGAACCCCTTTCTCCCTGGGAAGCCGTAGCCCGTATCGTGGAGGACGTACGACAGCGGGGCGATGCCGCGCTTCGGGAGTGGACCCGGCGCCTGGACGGCCTGGACCTGACGACCTTCCAGGTCCCGCCCGAAGCCCTGCATCGTGCGCTCGAGGCGCTGGACCCCGCCTTGCGGCAGGCCCTGGAACACGCCGCGCGGCGCATTGAAGCCTTCCACCGCCGTCAACCCCTGACCTCCTGGTTCACCCAGGACCTGGGCGGCGTGCTGGGCCACTTGGTGCGCCCCCTGGAGCGAGTGGGCTGTTAC
>WFUL01000253.1 GCA_015484985.1 Anaerolineales bacterium
TCGCGCGGCCGCTTCGTCCCGCACCAGACCCACCCGACCCAGAAGCCATTCCACCATGCTTTGCAGGGAAGGCGGAACCCGGACATGGTCAGCGGCCCATCCCAGCCAATCCGGGTCCTCGGGAGCCGGGAGTCGGGGCCGGGGTTGAAGGGTCGCCAAGACCACGAGGCGCACCTGTTCCCCTGCCTTGCGAGCCGCCTCCCACACCTGAGGCGTCAGGCGTTCCACCACCACACCATCGGACCAGGGGCCCAAAGCTGCGGCCAGAGCGACCTCCAGGTCCTCATTCACCGTCATCAGACCGGCCACCAGGCCGACCAACACGCCTTCACTGCGGGCCACCTGTGCCACCTGACGGGCCCCCTGGCCATATCCCATCTGCCGGGCCTCGGCCTGCTCCAACACTTCCCATCGGGCCCGCACTTCTTCCCAATGGGCTTGCAACCGGGCCAGATGCTCCTGGGCCTCCCGGCGTCGGGCGTCCACGTCTTCGACCCGGGACTGCGCTTCCTTCAGTCGAGCGCGTGCTGCCTCCCGGGCCTCTTCTCGTTGGGTCAGATGCTGCTGCGCCGCCTCCCAGGCCTCCCGGGTCTGGCGTTCCCTGGTGCGAAGCGTAGCCCGTTCACCCTCCAGCCGTCGGGCTTCCTCTTCCAAACGGGCCCGACGACGTTCCAGGGCCCGCAGTTGGGCTTCCAGTTCGGTACGTCGCTGGCGCAGGTCTTCCCATTGACGACGGGCCCGGCCCAGTTCTCGTCGAAGTTCGTCCCGCTGGACTTTGCGGGCCTGCAGCTGAGCCCGAGCCTCCTCGAGCCGGGCCCGGGCTTCCGCTTGCTCCTGGGTCAGGCGTTCCTCTTCGGCCTGAACCTCCCGTAAACGACTTTGCGTAAGAGTCAGGCGTGTCTGTGCCTCCTGCTCTTCGCGCTCCAGGGCAAGCAGACGCTCTCGTAGGGATTGCAGTGTAGTTTGCAGGCGGGCCTGTTCCTGAAGGGCCGCTTCCCAATCCTGTTCGGCCTGGTGCAATTGGCGCTGCAAGGCCTGTTGTTCTTCACGCAGGGAGTGGAGATGGGCCTCATGAGCGGCCCGTTCTTGTTGTAGATGTCGCCACTGTTTGCGTGCGACATCCAGTTTCTGCCGGGCCTCTTCCAGGCGACGCCTGGCTCCGGCCACAGCCCGAGTCCAGTGGCGCCATTGCAGGGTGTACCATCTGGTCAACGCAGCAGCCAGTTCTTCCTGCACCCGCTGAGCCTCCTGCATCCGGGCGACACGACGCTCCAAGCGCGCCAACCGAGGTTCCAGCTCGGCCAGCAGGTCCTCCACCCGAGCCAGATTCTGCCGTGTGACCTCCAACCGGCGCAGCGCCTCCTCCCGACGCTGACGGTAAAGGCCGATGCCCGCGGCCTCTTCTAAAAGGCGACGTCGCTCCTCCGGTCGCAACTGCAAAACCTGATCCACCATACCCTGGCCGATGAAGGTATATCCCCCCTCGGCCAAGCCCGCCTGGGCCAGCAGTTCCTTGACATCACGAAGACGCACCCGCCGACCGTTGAGGAAAATCTCACTCCGGCCTTCCCGGTCCACCCGTCGGGTCAGGGCCACCTCGGCGAAGTCCACCGGAAGCCATCCGTCTTCGTTGTTGAAGACCACCGTCACCTGGGCCATGCCGGCTCGGGCACGGCGTTCGGTTCCGGCGAAAATCAAATCCTCCACCCGCCGCGCACGCAACAGGCGCAGAGAAGGTTCACCCAGCACCCACCGCAGGGCGTCCACAATGTTAGACTTCCCCGCACCGTTGGGGCCAACAATGGCCGTCAGGCAGTCACCAAAGACCAACTTGGTAGGGCGGGCAAAACTTTTGAAACCATGGAGTTCAATGGAGTGCAGACGAGCAGGCATGACGATTGCCGATTACAAGCCCAGGGAGCGCAGGTACTCCCGATTGCGCCGGGCGGATTCCTTGGGGGTTCCCATGCCGGGCAGGACGTCTTGCTCCACCACAATCCACCCCTGATAGCCCATTTGTTGTAACTCCTTCACAATTTCCGGAAAGGGTACGTCTCCTTTACCCAGTTCACAGAACACCCCATGACGCACTGCGGTGAAGTAGTCCCATCCCTGGGTGCGAGCCTGTTGGGCCAGCTGAGGATCGTGGTCCTTGAAGTGTACATGCCAGATGCGGTCCCCAAAACGCCGCAAGGCCTCCAGAGGATTTCCCCCTCCGTAGCGATAGTGTCCGGTATCCAGGCACAACCCCACCAGGGCCGGGTCCGTACGCCGGAGCAACTCTTCCACTTCCCAGGGGGCCTCCACATAACCGGCGCAGTGATGGTGGAACACCACCCTCAGGCCCGTCTCTCGACGCACGGCCTCGGCGACCCGCTGGACACCTTCGGCGAAGACTTCCCATTGGGCCGGGGAAAGGCTGTCCTCAGGAGTGATGCGACCCGCCTTCTGGGTACGATTGGGGTCCTTACCGTTGTCGTCGGACAACACCACGAAAGGGTGTTCGCCCACCGCCTCAACCATGAGCCGGGCCACTTTCAGGGCCTGGGCCATCCCTTCTTCATGGGCTTCCGGACGGACGAAGGCCACGGGCACGAAAGCCCCCACCAACGCCAAGCCGTGTTCCTCCAATACCTGACGTAAGCGCCGGGGCTCGGTGGGCAGGAAACCCCAATCCCCCAGTTCCGTACCCGCGTACCCCGTCTCCCGCATCTCAGTGAGGACCTGGGTGTAAGTGTACGAGGTTCCAAAACCGAATTCCAGGACACCCCAGGAACAGGGTGCATTGGCCACTCGAATGGCCATATCCGGAGCCTCCTTCCTCCTGGTGAGGCCTGCACTTACTGCGGTTCAAGCCCGGGCTTTCATCAAGGTGCGCAGGCATCGGGTGCAAATCTTCTTCCTCACCCGGCGCCCGTTCTCCCAAATGGTGACCTTCTGGATGTTGGGCTTGAACATGCGCTTGGTGGCTTTGCGGGACCAGGGACGATTCAGACCAAAACCCGGACCCTTGCCACAAATTTCGCACTTGGCCATGACGCTCCTCCCTCGTCGTCCAGAGTTGAGTCCAAAACCGGACAGCATCTTACCACAAAGGCATCGGGGATGCAATTCAAAAAAGAGGATGAAAATGTTACAGGATATGGAACAGAAACCACAGGCCACCCGCGACCAGACCACCCCAGAGATTGGTGAGGAAATTGACCAGGTTATTCGTCAACCAGGAAAGACCGAAGAGGACCTCTTGCTCCTCCGGGTGTTCATGGGTTTCACCGGCCTCCAGAATCGCCCCACACGCCTTACACCGCAAGCGACCCTGCAGAAAGGCCCCCATGAGGGAATCCAATCCGGCTCCCAGAAAACCCACCAGGGACACCAACAGGCCCATCTCCACGCGACCTGTGTTGGTCGGGGACAATATACCCGCCGAGAGGCCCAAAAATCCCGCTCCGGCCAAAGAAGCCAGCACCCCGCGCAGGGACACGGCACCCGAGGTACCCGGCGGCACAGCACGCCTCAAACGTAAGGACCA
>WFUL01000254.1 GCA_015484985.1 Anaerolineales bacterium
GGAGGCACTGGAGCGCCTTCCGGGAGTGGGACCCAAGAGCGCGGCCCGGCTGGCCTTTTTCCTGCTGCGCCAACCCGAAGTGGCCCGACATTTGGCGGAGGCCCTGACGGGGTTAGAACAGGTGACCTTTTGTTCCCGGTGCTTCCACCTCACGGAAGAGGGCCAGGTCCTGTGCAGCATCTGCCAGAATCCCCACCGGGACCACCGGGTGGTGTGTGTGGTGGAGGAGCCCCTGGACGTGCTGGCCATCGAACGGGCCGGAGTGTATCAGGGGGTGTATCACGTGCTTCACGGCGTGATTTCCCCGGTGGAAGGTGTGGGCCCGGAGGATTTGCGCATTCGGGAACTGCTGGAACGCATTCCCCAAGAGGGCATCGAGGAGGTCATTCTGGCCACGAATCCCAGCCTGGAGGGCGATGCCACCGCGCATTACCTGTATCAGCGCCTGAAGCCCCTGGAGGTTAAGGTGACCCGGCTGGCCCAGGGCCTTCCCTCCGGCGGCGACCTGGAATACGCCGACCCTCTGACCCTGGTCCGGGCCTTGATGGGTCGTCAAGAAATGGATTGATGGGTGATGGAACGCCTGCGACCGATTCCTCCCTGGCTGTCCTGGGCTGCATTGGTCCTGATGGGGCTGGGCATTGTGCTTTTGGCCCTGACGGGATACCTGCGTCCCTTATTGCGCCTTTCCACCCAGCCTATCATCGAGATTCAGACCTGGGCGGCCCGTTATGTATACACGGTGCGGGATTACGTAAGCGCCCCCCGGGATATGGAAGCCCTACGTCGACGCAACCAGGAACTTGAAGCGGAGGTAGCCCGTTTGCGCGCCCAGGTGGCCCAGTTGCAACAACAGGTGGCTCAACTGGAAGTGGTGGCCGCCCTGTTGGACTTCGCTCGCGAATACCCCGAACATGAATACATGGTCGCCCTGGTCATCGGTCGGGACCCCAGCCCCTTCCTCCACTATGTCATCATTAATGTGGGTTCCGACGACGGCGTGCGGCCAGGGATGCCTGTGGTGGCCGCCCAGGGTCTGGTCGGCCAGGTGGAGGCAGTCATCCCTACGGCTGCTCGGGTACGCTTGATTACCGACCCAGGCTCTCGGGTGAACGTGCGCACTACACCTTCCAATGTGGACGCGGTTTTGGCGGGTAGCATTACGGGCGATCTCAGTCTGACCCTGGTCCCCCTGGAGGCTAAGATTCAACCAGGAGACCTGGTCGTTACTTCGGGCCTGGGAGGACAGTATCCGCCCAATATCCTTGTGGGTCAGGTCATCAGCACGCGTAAGCTGGGCTTTGCCCTCTTCCAGGAGGCTACCGTACAACCCGTGGTGGACTTTGCTCACCTGGACGCCGTATTGGTAGTGACGAACTTCCGGGCGGTGGATATTTCACCCCTCATTCCAACCCCTGTCGCACCCTGAAGATGGTGACCTGGCGAATTTTCCTGGTATGGGTGCTGGCCTGGTGGGCACAGCTGTTGCTGGCTCCCCTTTTACAGTGGTTAGAGGGGTTTCCGGACCTCCTCCTGCTCGCTTGGCTGTCTGTGGCTTTGGTGTTGCGAGGCCGGGCCTTTTGGGTGTGGACCCTGATATGGGGCTTCTCCCTGGGCTGGATTTCCGGCTTGCCGGATTGGGTTCCCCTGATGGGCTACCTGATGTTGGGCCTGGCGTGGTGGTGGGTGCGTCGGCGTCTGTGGGAGCGGCCCTACCTCCTCTTGTTCGCGGGTACCCTCATCGGTACAATGACCTTGCGTTTGTGGGAGTATAGCATTTTGAGCTTGTTGGGAACACCTTTACCGTGGCGCGCAGGAATCAGTCAAGTCATCATGCCTTCTTTGTTGTGGAACCTGCTCCTGGCGCTTCCGGTGTATACCGTCGTCACCACCGTGACCGGACGCCCGGGAGGTGAGGAGATATGACCCAGGAAATCCTTCCCGAGGTTCCCCCATACCAACAGAATCGCCTTTCTCCTCGGCGGACGTACACCCTGTTGGTCCTGTTGGGTCTGGTGCTGGGACTGTTCGTGGCCCGGCTCTTCTCCCTGCAAATCCTTCAGAACGAGGTCTGGGAGGCGCGGGCCCAGGAGAACCGCATCGAAGAATTGAACCTTCGGGCCCCTCGAGGTGTGATTTACGACCGGAACGGAGTGGTTTTGGCCCGTAACTTCCCCTCGTACAATGTAGTCATTACTCCGGCTTATCTGCCTGAGGACCCCGGCTTGGTGGACCTCATGTTCCAGGAACTGGCGGCCCTTTTGGACATGCCCGTGGACTTTGGGGAGATTTCACCGGCCAACCCGTACGTCCCCTGTGTTTCCAATCACGGTATCCGTCAAATTGTCTTCTACGGCGAAACGACCGCCCCCTATCGTCCGGTGAAGATTAAGTGTAATGTTTCTCGCACCGTAGCCATGCAAGTGGAAGAACGTAAGTCCCGATGGCCCGGCGTGGACATCGAAATCGAACCGGTGCGGGATTATCCCACGGGCGAATCCACCTCCGTTATCGTGGGTTTTTTGGGCCCTGTGCCTGAGGCGCTGGTGGACTATTATGAGGCTAAGGGTCTGGACATCAACCGAGACAAAGTAGGATACGCGGGCGTTGAACTGTATTACCAGGACCTGCTGGCCGGCCGCAATGGACGCCGGGTGGTGGAAGTGGACGTCGCAGGCCGCATTTTGCGGGACCTGGAGCCTCCTCAAAACCCCATCCCGGGCACCAATATTCGTCTGACCATTGATTGGCGCCTCCAGGATGCCATGTACACCATCGTGCGGGAAGAACTGGAGGAGTGGAACACTTATTTCGGTCAAGAACGTTTCCGCAACGCAGCGGCCATTGCCATGAATCCGAAGACAGGCGAAATCCTGGGGATGGTGTCCATTCCCTCCTATAACAACCAGGTAGTGGCCCGCTACATCCCCGAGGACTACTACGAGTACCTGACTACAGAGGAATTTAAGCCCCTCCTCAACCACGCGATTTCCGCGGAGCATCCTCCGGGGTCTGTGTTCAAAATCGTGACCGCGACAGGGGCCTTGAACGAGGGTATTGTGCGTCCGGACCAGGTCATCGAAACCCCAGGGACCATTGTTCTGGAGCAGAAGTTCTTTGTTGGAGATGTCGGCCGTCGACAGACTTTCTACGATTGGAACTGGGAGCGGGGTGGCTTTGGAGAGCTGGAGTTTTTGGACTGCATCGCGTGGTCCAGCAACGTGTGTTTCTACAAAGTAGGGGGTGGGTACTTTGACGAAATTCCGGAGGGTGTAGGTATTTGTCGTCTGGGTAGTTACGCCCGGGCGTTGGGTTTTGGCGCGCGTACCGGCATTGACCTCCCTGGCGAGGCCGAAGGGCTTATCCCCGACCCTAAGTGGAAGCGGATTTTTAAGGGCGAAAATTGGTCCACTGGCGATACCTATCTGGCCAGTGTGGGACAGGGGTATGTGTTGACCACTCCTCTTCAGCTCCTGGTGGCAGCGTCCACCATTGCCAACGGTGGGAAAGTGGTGAAGCCCACCATCCTCTATCAGATGCTGGACGAAGAGGGGCGGGTGATTCAACCTTTCCGACCCACCATCCTTCGGGATGTGACGCAGGACCCTGTGGTGGAGGAATACGAGAATCCCGGAGGTATCGGCAGTTGCAAACCCACGGGGGTCACGAAGACAGTGGACCCCGATGTATTGGCTCTGGTGCGGGAGGGAATGCGCCGGGCTGTGTTGTACGGCACATTAGAGAAGCCCTTCCGGAATTTCCCCATTTCCGCGGCGGGCAAGACGGGCTCCGCGGAGTACTGTGACAACCGGGCCCAGGCCCAGAATCGATGCATCCAGGGCCAGTGGCCCTCCCATGCCTGGACGGTGGCCTTTGCGCCGTACGAAGACCCGGAGATCGCGGTGGTGGCCTTCGTGTACGATGGCACTGAGGGCGCGGAGGTGGCAGCCCCCATTGTGCGCCGCATCATGGAGTTCTATTTCGAGCTGAAGGCCCAGGTGGGACAGTAGAGTTCCCTTCCCCCTACAGGCGGCTGCGCCGCCATCAGACGGGTTCGCTCCTTTCCTCCCACCATTTGTGCAACAGGTGGACGGCATCGTCCCGAGGGACCGTGACCTGTTCCCCGGTATCCATACGTTTCAGGGTGACCGCGTTGGCAGCCAGTTCATCGGGGCCCAGGACGGCGACTACGGGGGTGCCGATGCGGTTGGCGTATTTGAACTGCTTGGAAAGCCGGGCAGGGGCGGGATATGTGGCGACCCGGAACCCGGACTGGCGCAGTTCCTGGGCTAGGCGGTATGAGGGAAGCAGGTGGGCTTCGTCGAAGACGGTGACCAGGATGAAAGCGGGATGGGACTGGAGTTGGGGACGCTTGCCGTAGTGTTCCAGTACCAGAGTGATGACCATGTCGCCCATGGCAAAGCCCACACCGGGAATGGGCTCTCCGCCTACATCGGCTACCAGGTTATCGTACCGGCCGCCACCCAGGATGGCCCGGAAACGGCCTTCCGCATCCCGGGCCTCGAAGACAATGCCGGTGTAGTAATCCAGGCCGCGGATGATGCTGGGGTTGTAGACCACATAATCAGCAACGTCCAGGGCCTCGACCGCACGGAAGAAGCGCTTCAACTCCTCGGATTGTTCCCACAGGTCCAAGCGAGCCAACAAGGCTTGCAAATCCTGCACTTGCTGCCCGGAGAGTCCCATTTCGCGCGCCTGGGCTTCCCACTGGTCGGGAGAAACCTTGTCCAGGCGGTCGATGAGGCGGAACACCGGGGTCTGCATGTCCGTTGGAATCCCGATGGCTTGGAGAGCTTTGTCCATCAAACGGCGGCTGTTGACGTAAATCTTCACCTCGTTGGGCGTCAGGCCCACACGACGGAAGAAGGTGGCCCCGATGGCGGCGAGCTCGGCGTCGGCCTCGGGGAGGTCGATCCCCAACAGGTCCACATTCCACTGGAAGAACTCCCGTCCTCGACCGCGTTGCGGGCGCTCATAGCGCCAGAAGGGACCGAAGGACCACCAGCGCAAAGGGAAGTAGAGTTGCTTCTGGCGTTGAGCTACCATGCGGGCCAAGGTAGGCGTCAATTCCGGCCGCAAGGTGATGAGGTCCCCGCTACGGTCGGGGAACACAAACGCCTGTTCTTTGACGAGTTCTTCGCCGGACTTGGCCGCGTACAGTTCCAGGGGTTCCAGGAAGGGGCCATCGTATTCCTGGTAGCCGAACATCTCGGACACGGCCCGCATGTGCTCGTACAGCCAGCGGCGCAGGGCCATATCCTCAGGGTAGAAATCGCGAGTACCTTTTACAGGCTGGATGCGCTGTCCCATGAATGGGCCTTCCTCTTCTATAGCATTTGCCTGCGTATTATACCCAAGAGGGTGAAAGCCAGCGGTCGTTTTCCAAAACCACCATTGACATTTCCTGGGCTCCCCACTACAATGCGGGCGCATTTGACAGGTTGACCCAGGTGAGGTGGTCATGGATTGGCGTTATCGAGCTTCGGTGGTGTTGGGGGTCGTGGGACTGGTGGATGCCCTGTATCTGACGTGGCTGAAGGTGAGCGGGAACGAGAGCCTGTGCTTGGGATTCGGTCAGTGTGATGTGGTCAATGCCAGTCCCTATGCCGAGATTTACGGTATCCCTATCGCCCTGTTGGGCGCGCTGGCGTATGCCGCGATTCTGGCCCTGCTGGTGGGAGAGGCTCGCTGGCGCGGCTCTCCGCGCGTCTTGTGGACACGTTACGGTGTTTTCGTCATTACCCTGTCCGGCACGCTCTATTCCGCTTACCTCACCTATATCGAGGTAGCCGTTTTGGAAGCCATCCGTCCTTTTTGCGTGATTTCCGCCGTGGTGATGGTGGGGCTTTGGGTGCTCACCCTTTTGCGACTGTTGCAGGAGGATATTTCGTGATCCCCGCTTAGGAGGGAGGGAATCATGCCCAAGATTCGATGCCTTTATGAGGACTGCATCTTTTTGGACGAAGGGTATTGCACCGCTGCGGCGGTGGAGATTGACCCGAACCAAGGCTGTCTGACGTACAAACCGGTGGGAGAATTCCTAGGTGACGAGGAGGAGTGGTTGGAGGACGAGGAACTCTTGGAGGACACCTTAGAAGACGAACTGTGGGAAGACGAGGATGAAGAGTATTGAGTCCTTGTATCCTTTCAGGCATTTGAAAGGGTGAAAGTCAGTCCTCATGGAAAACGGAAACAGGTGGCGTCGGAACAGACGCCACCTGTTTATTTTTGGCTCCCCGGGCAGGACTCGAACCTGCAACCAGGCGGTTAACAGCCGCCCGCTCTGCCAATTGAGCTACCGGGGAAGGCATTCCCTATTATAGGGGGCATCCAAGACGTGTCAAGATTCGCCCTGGGCTGGGATGTTGGAACCTGATATCCTGGGTCGGGCCTATGAGTATCTACTGCGCAAGTTCGCCGAAGGGCAGGGGCAAAGCGCAGGGGAGTTCTACACTCCTCGCGAGGTGGCCATCCTCATGGCCCGCATTCTGGAACCGAAGCCAGGCATGACGGTATACGACCCGGCCTGCGGTTCCGGCGGTCTACTCATCAAATGTCACCTGCGCTTGTTGGAGACCCACGGCGTGGCCGAAAATGGCCGCCGGAAACTACCGCCCCAGCACGCGCCTTTGAGTCTCTTCGGCCAGGAAATCAACCCCTCGACCTTCGCCATCGCCCGCATGAACGCGGTCATCCATGATATGGAAGCCGACATCCGCCTGGGCGATACCATGTGCAACCCGGCCTTCAAGGACGCGTCCGGACGACTGATGACCTTCGACCTGGTCGTGGCCAATCCCATGTGGAACCAAAAATTCCCGTCTGACCTGTACGAAAACGACCTCTACGAGCGCTTCCGTTTCTGGATACCACCGTCCTCCAGCGCGGATTGGGGATGGCTGCAGCACATGCTGGCCTCCCTCAACGAGAGAGGACGTATGGCCGTGGTGCTCGACACCGGGGCCGTCAGCCACGGCAGCGGCAAGCAGGGGGCAAGTCGTGAACGGGACATCCGCAAGGCCTTCGTAGAGGCCGACCTGATCGAGGCGGTTATCCTGCCGCATCGCTTCTCATCTGGGCATCACCCCGACCATTCGGGTTATCGAGATGCACGGGCTCCCGGTGGTGGAAATCTGAGTTGACCCGGCTCCGGGGTTGGTCCCCTACCGAAGGCGGTATCTCCGCCGCGTTGGATCGACGAACCGCGATTTTTCGCCCGACGAACTGGCCCGACACATCCTCACCCGCTCCGGAAGGAGTTGGGACAGCCTGCCCAGCGAGTGGACCTTAGAGGAGGTTGACCTGGAGGCCCTGCGGGAGGCGGTGATGAACGCCCTCATCCACCGGGATTACACCTATCCGGAAGACATCCAGATTCGCCTGGAAGAAGACCGCCTAGAGGTCTGGATTCCGGGCGAACAGCCCCCACCTCTGACGCCGGAGGCGCTTTACAGCCCGCACTCGTCGGTGCTTCGCAACCCGCTCATCGCTCAAGCCTTCTACTTTGCCGGTCTGGGGCTCGGGCACCACGCGCATCATCCGCCTCTGCCGTGAGCAGGGGCTGCCAGACCCCGATTTCGCTAACTGGCAGGACGGCTTCCGGGTGATCTTCCTGCAAGACCCTTACACGCCGGAGTGGCTGCGGCAGCTGGGCCTGAGCGAACGGCAGATCAAGGCCGTGCTGTACGTGAAGGAACATGCGGAATCTCGAACCGCGACTACAGACGGATGACAGGGGTCTCGGATGAAACGGCCCGGCAGGAACCCATGGCTTTGGTGAAGCGGAATTTGTTTCAAGTTCAGGGGAGGGGGAGGGTAACCAGATATATACTCAAGAGGCTTGGCGATTAATTGGCATTTTCTTGGCGACATGAAGGGATGAAGCGAAGATGATGTCTGAGCGGCGAACCGCAACGCAACGAACTGGGTCGCTGCCCCTAGGCTACCGCATGACCGAACTCGGCCCCCTGCCCGAAGAGTGGTGGGTGGTGTGGTTGGGAGAGGTGGCCACAGTCAGGTATGGAAAGGCTAGACCCAAAGAGACGGGAATTTTCCGGTGATTGGCTCAGGTGGGGTATACGCGTGGACTAAAAGAGCCTTGGTTGACTTTCCTACTTTGGCCATTGGGCGCAAGGGCACGGTTGGAACAGTTTGGTTGCAAGAGCAACCTTGCTGGCCTTCTGATACCACGTTTTACCAGGTGTGGAGAACGGACGGCCTGGATCACAGTTTTGTATTAGGACTTACGCGGTTGTAAATGTTGATGTAATACGTAACTCCTCAAATCCTAATCATCGATGCTTCGGACTCCATTTGTTTGTCCTGGCGGGTAAAAGATGCCTTCGCATAGGCCTCCGCGACGCCAGGACCGCGAGATAATCGGTAGATCTTTTTCACGGCGGTTCTGTGCCCAGTCAGGCCCACGCGAGACTCCCCCTGTCCCTTTCAAGAAAAGCGCCTCTACCCTCCATCCAAAGTTCTTGTCTACTCAGTCCCATTTGGGCCGGTACTGCAGGGCTTCGGCCAGGTGGTGAGCCTGAATTTCGGCCGAACCCTCCAGGTCCGCGATGGTACGGGCCACCTTGAGCACCCGGTGGTAACCGCGTGCGGTGAGGCCTAACTGACGCGCGGCCTGTTGCATCAAGGCCTCGCCGGCCGCATCCAACCGGCAATAGCGCTCGACTTCTCCCGGTCCCATGTCGGCATTACAGGTCAACCCCGTATCCCGAAACCGCTCCCGCTGGCGTTCTCGCGCGGCTTCCACCCGGGCCTGGATGACTTCTGAAGGTTCCCCTCGCCGATGGTCCCCCAACTTCTCGTACTCCACCCGGGGAACGTCGATGTAAATGTCAATGCGGTCCAACAGCGGACCCGAAATGCGCCGGCGGTAGCGATGCACCGCGGCAGGTGAACAGGTACAGGCCCGGACCGCATCCCCGTAATAGCCGCAGGGACAGGGGTTCATGGCCGCGACCAGCATAAAATTGGCCGGAAAGGTGACCGAACCCTGGGCCCGGCTGATGGTCACCACCCGGTCTTCCATGGGTTGGCGGAGCACTTCCAGCACCCGGGGGCTGAACTCCGGCAGCTCGTCGAGGAAGAGGACGCCGCGATGGGCCAGGGAAATCTCCCCCGGTTGGGGCCAGTTGCCACCACCCACCAGGCCGGCGTGGGAGATGGTGTGGTGAGGCGCGCGGAAGGGTCGCCAGGTCATCAAAGGCGTATCCGGCGGGATCTGGTCCGCGACGGAGTAAATGCGGGTCACGTCCAGGGCCTCGTCCACCATCATCCGGGGGAGGATGCCCGGTAGCGCCCGGGCCAGCAAGGTTTTGCCCGCGCCCGGAGGCCCCACCATGAGCACGTTATGCCCTCCGGCCGCCGCGACCTCCAGGGCCCGCTTGGCGTGTTCCTGCCCCTTGATGTCCGCGAAATCCACTTGAGCCCGTGCGGGAGGCAGTTCCGACAAGCGCAAAGGGGGATGAGGCTCCAGCGTGTTCCGGCCGGTGAGATGCGCCACCAACTGGCCCAGGGAGTTGACGGGATACACCTCGATATCTGGAATCAGCGCGGCCTGGGCCGCGTCTTCCGCGGGCACGTATAGACGTCGAAAGCCCTGCTGACGTGCCGTGGCTGCAATGGGCAGCGCCCCCCGAATGTGACGCACCCGACCATCCAGGGCCAGTTCGCCCACTACCAGAGCATCTTCCATTACGTCCGGCGGCAGCTGGCCTGAAGCCATGAGGACACCCAACGCGATGGGCAGGTCGTAAACCGGCCCGGCCTTACGCACCGCGGCCGGTGCCAGGTTCACGGTCAAACGCTGCCGGGGCACGGCGAACCCGCTATTACGCAACGCGGACGAAACCCGCTCTCGGCTCTCCTGGACGGAGGTATCCGGAAGGCCCACGATGACCATGCCCCCATATCCCCGCCCTCGATCCACCTCCACTTCGACGATGACACCCTCAAGACCCAACAAGGCGCAGGAATACACTCGCGTGGTCATCCCGCCACCTCACGCTTTGAGGGATACAAGTACACCATAATCGAGCGGTGAACCCGCCCGCACCCAGTTCGCTTATGGGGGAAAAGCGACCCCGTCCAGGGCCGCCGGAAAGGCTACAGGGTCTCCGCGCTCAAGGACGACGCCGAGGCCGCGGTCACCGCTTCGCCCCGGGCATTGGAGAGCACCAACTGTCCCTCTTCCACATCTACCAGTACCTGGTCGCCAGGCTGGAATGTGCCCTGAAGGAGCGCGACGGCCAGAGGGCCTTCGATGTATTTCTGAATGAGCCGCTGTAGCGGCCGTGCTCCGTAAAGGGGGTCATGTCCCTTTTCGGCCAGCCAAGCACGCGCGACCTCCGTCCAGGCCAGATCCAGGTCCTGATCCGCCAGTCGTGCCCGCAGGTCTTCCAGTTGCAGGTCCACAATCTGGAGCATGGCCTCCTGGCTCAGGGAGGAGAAAACGATGATTTCATCCACCCGGTTCAGGAACTCCGGCCGGAAAGTCTCCTTCAAGGCCTTACGGATTTTCTCTTCCAACTGCCGGTCGGCCAGGTCGCTTTCGGCATCCACAAAGCCCAGGCGCCCTCCCCGCCGCACCAGCTCCGTACCCAGGTTGCTGGTCATGATGACCACCGTGTTCCGGAAGTCCACGGTGCGTCCCTGCCCGTCGGTCAAGCGACCCTCGTCCAGAATTTGCAAGAGTACGTTCCAGACTCGCGGGTGGGCCTTCTCGATTTCATCGAAGAGAATGACCCGGTAGGGCCGCCGCCGCACGGCCTCCGTCAGTTGGCCGCCTTCCTCATACCCCACGTATCCCGGGGGAGCGCCAAACAGCCGGGCGATGGAATGTTCCTCCCGGTACTCGCTCATGTCGATGCGTACCAGGGCATCTTCGTCGTCGAACAAGATTTCGGCCAGGGCCTTGGCCATCAGAGTCTTCCCCACCCCGGAAGGCCCGATAAAGATGAAGGAACCGATGGGACGCTTGGGATTCTTGAGGCCTGCCCGCGCCCGTCGAATGGCGTCGGCCAGGGCCCGGATGGCCTCCTCCTGACCCACCACTCGACGACGCAGCAAATCCTCCAGATGGAGGAGCCGTTCCCGTTCCTCGGCCAGGAGTTGAGCCACCGGGATACCCGTCCATTCGGAGACCACCTGGGCCACCGCGTCCGCGTCCACCACTTCATCCACCCCCTGGGCCTCTTTCCACGCCTGGAACACCTCCTCCCACTGCTTTTCCAGGTGCAGGCGTTGAACCTTGAATTGGGCCATACGCTCATACTCGTGATGTTGGGCGGCCTCGTCCTCAGCCTCTTGAAGTCGTGCGATTTGGTTCCGCAATTCCCGCAGTTCCGGGGGCAGGGAATGGAGCTGTACCCGGCGCTTGGCCGCGGCTTCGTCCAGCAAATCGATGGCTTTGTCGGGAAGATGGCGGTCCGGGATATAACGGGCGGCCAGCCGGGCCGCCGCGACCAAAGCTTCGTCGGTAAACCGCACCCCATGATGGGCCTCGTAACGCTCCTTGAGTCCCCGGAGCATTTCAATGGTCTCTTCGACCGAAGGTTCTTCCACGTAAATGGGGGCAAAACGTCGTTCCAGCGCGGCGTCCTTTTCGATGTACTTGTGGTATTCCTCCGGTGTAGTAGCACCGATGCACTGCAGCTCTCCCCGCGCCAGGGCCGGCTTGAGAATATTGGCCGCGTCCAGCGCGCCTTGAGCCGCTCCTGCACCCACCACAGTGTGAAGTTCGTCGATGAAAAGAATGATCTCGCCCTGGGAGTCCCGAATCTCCTCCATGACGGCCTTCAGGCGCTCTTCAAAGTCGCCCCGGAATCGCGCGCCCGCGATGAGCGCAGCCAAATCCAGGGCCACCACCCGTTTCCCCAAGAGTAAATCCGGAACGTCTTCGGCCACAATCCGCTGGGCCAGTCCCTCAACGATGGCCGTCTTCCCTACACCGGCCTCACCGATGAGCACCGGATTGTTTTTGGTCCGCCGGCAGAGGACTTGAATCACCCGCTGAATCTCCGTCTCACGGCCGATAACGGGGTCCAGTTTACCCTCCCGGGCCATCTGGGTCAGGTCGCGTGTGAACTTTTCCAGGGTGCGATACTTGCCTTCGGCCTGACGGCTGGTGACCCGTTTACCCCCGCGCACGTGGCGAATGGCCTCATACACCCGACCCTTCGTCACGCCGAATTCTCGCAGCAAACGGGTCGACGGCGAATGGGGTTCGTTGAGGATGGCCAGAAGGAGATGTTCCGTGGAGATAAACTGGTCGCCCAGCTTATTGGCCTCCAGATGGGCCATATCCGTCATACGCTTCACCCGGGGAGTGACGAAAATCTGCCCCATACCTCGACCGTACACGCCCGCTTTAGGCGAGGTGCGAAGGAGGGAGTCCAAACGGTCTCGTAGCGCATCCACATCCACACCCAAAAAAGACAGGATGCGGGGCACCGTTCCGTTTTTCTGTTCCAGCAAGGCTAAAAGGATGTGCTCAGTATCTAGTTGGGTATGGCCATAACGTTGGAGCAATTCCACAGCCCGTTGAGCAGCCTCTTGAGCCTGCTCGGTAAACCGATCGAAGCGAATCATCACGTTCCTGTCCTCCCCATGAGCGAAAAGGTCACCGTCATTATAAGCGAAAACCTCCGAGGTCCGAGGTGGAAATAGGGTCTTTGAGCTCATTTGACGACCGACGGTCCATCCCTTCATCCTTTCATCTTTCCCTCACGGTCCTGGAGTCGCGAAGGCCTACGCGAAGGCATCTTTTACCTGCCAGGACAAACAAGTGGAGTCCGAAGCATCGATGATTAGAATTTGAAAAACGCCTGACCTCAGACCAAAAAAACGTGTCTTCCCCCTGCCCGCTCTGTATAATGAGAGGGCTGTACACACCCACAGGGTAATCGGCTTGTTCGCAGGAACAAGGAGACGACATCATGGCGCGCATTCTGGCCGTGGATCCGGGAGAGAAGTACATTGGCATTGCCATTAGCGACCCGACGGGAACTCTAGCCCGTCCTCTAACCATTTTGCGCCACCGATCCCGGGCCAAAGATGCGGAGGCCATTCTGGAACTGGCCCGGGCGTACAATGTGGAACGCATCATCATCGGCTGGGCCACCGATTCCGAAGGCAGACCCACCACATTGCAGGCCCGCCGGGCCGCGAACCTGGCCAAGGCTCTACGGGGACGCAGTTCCATCCCCGTGGTGCTGTGGGACGAGTCCTTCACCACCAAGGACATTTACTCCCTGTGGGCCTGGATTGGACGCCGACGACGTCGTTCGGACCGCCCCGATGCTTCGGCTGCCGCCCTTTTGCTTCAATCCTACTTAGACGCTCAACCCCAAAGAGTCTGAGGTCCACCCCCGTCGCCAGGGAGGCTGCGTCGAATCTGGCATATGTGCTTGGCCAGGGATATGGACAATCCCACGGTTCCCCAATTGCCTCGTCGTCGGATCCTTTTGTGAGGCCGAATCATGACGGCTTTGTCTGTTCCTCCCGTTCTCTCCTGGTACGAAGTGCGCCCCCTGATGGAGGCCCGTCAGCAGGGCAGGACCACAGTGGAGACCTCTCCGGACCTGGGCCGGCGCCGGGTTTGGGTCACCCTGGATGCGCGCGGCGTCCACTTCCCCGGGGAGTGGTTGCTTACCTGGGAAGAGGCCGAAACTATTCTGGCTCATCCTAACCTGTGCTATCGCCTGACCCCGGAGGGTATCCAGCCTTTACAGGCCTTCTCCGAGCTCACGGGTCGCGCGGTACAGCTGTATCCTACAGGCCGCGCGCCTACTGTGCTGCTTTCGGGCATCGCCATGCACCGGGTGCGCGGAACAGACCCCTGGACGGATACCCAACACAAAATACGCGCCGCACGCCCCCGGGGTTGGGTCCTGGATACCTGTATGGGTTTGGGTTACACGGCCATCCAGGCCGCTTACCGGGCGGAGCGGGTGGTCACTGTGGAACTGGACCCCGCCGTCTGGGAACTGGTCCGGGCCAATCCCTGGTCCCAGGAACTCTTCTCCCGTGACAACATTCTCAAAATCCACGGCGACGTTTACGACCTGGTGTGGGGGTTCCCTGAGGCCGTGTTTCATGTGGTCATTCACGATCCGCCTCTTTTCTCCTTAGCAGGGGAGCTTTATGGCCGGGATTTTTACCGTGAACTCTGGCGGGTGTTGCGTCCAGGAGGGCGTTTGTTCCATTATGTGGGGAACCCCGAAACCCGGATGGGCCGCAACGTGACGCGCGGGGTCATGGAGCGCCTGCGGGAAGTGGGCTTCCAACACGTCCGAAAAGCCCCTCACGCGTTTGGCGTAATAGCGGTAAAATCGGCGGAAGCCCTCAGGTAGGAGGAAACCCATGTCCTGGGACCCGAAGACCATGGAAATCCTGCGCCTGGCCCAGGAACTCATTGCCATTCCTTCGGTGAGCACGGCACCCCAACCCCGTTACGACGAAATCCATCGGGTCGCTCGCGTGCTGCGGGCCTACTTCGAGTGGGCGGGCCTGCATGTGGAATGGCTGGAGCCCGAGAATGCCACGTATCCCGCACTTCTGGTCTTCTTCCCCGGGCAGGAAGAGGCGCCGGTGATGTGGCTGGGCCACTTCGACGTGGTGGGACCGGAGCCCGACGACCGCCAGTTCCAGCCCCGAGTGGAGGGCGATTACCTGTGGGGCCGGGGCGCGGCGGACATGAAAACCGTGGTAGCCACCGTGGCCGTATGGATGAAGGACGCCTTACAGGCCGGTCCCCCGTATCCTCCCATCAGCGTCATGCTCATCGGTAACGAGGAGGAAGGCGAGACGGCCCCGGTGGGTACGCGTGAGGCCCTGGCCTGGTATCAAGAGCGCTACGGCACGCTGCCGTCCTTTTTCATCGCCGGCGAGCGAACCGAAGAAACGGGAACCCGGCCCTACGGTGCCATTTGCACCGAGTCTCGGGGAGCCGTGCGCATCACATTCCGCATTCAGGGGCGTCGAGGACACTCCGGCCTCTCCCAGGCGCATCAGGACCTGACGCAACGCCTGTTCCACCTGCAACAGGCCATTCAGGCCCTGGCCCAGGACATGTTGACCCTGGATACGGAAAAGGGCTGGTACTCCCAGATTCGATTCCCCTTTGTGTCGGTGGGCGAGCCCGGCCTGTTCAACATCACCCCTTCTGAAGGGGTGATGGGGTTGGAAATCCGCCCCATTCCCCAGGACCCTCTGGAAGACTTTCTCCAGGCCCTGGAAGACCTGGCCCTGGAGCACCAGGTGGATATGCAGGTGGACTCCCCTGCTCCCGGGACCCAATGCGATCCGGAGAACCCCTATTTCCGAGCCTTGGTGCAGGCCCTGGAGGATGCCTGGGGTCGGGCCCCTGGGCTGTGCAAGAAAATGCCTGCTTCCAGCGTGCGCTTCGTACCCCAGGGGCGGTCGGTCATTTGGGGACAGAGTGGACTTGCTCCCCATGCCGCGGATGAGCGCCATTACATCCCCAGCATCCTGCCTTATTACCACGGGTTGCAGGCCTATGCGCGTCACCTGCTCCAGCTGACCTCCCCGGCCCAAGAGAAGGCTTGAACAGGGCTCGACCAGCAGGTTTCTGTGGTCCACACAAATGTCATGCCCTGGAAGTTCATTCATCGTCGTTCTTCCAAGCCGTTTCCCCAGACCCAACGCTTTCCGTGGGGTGAGGGAAGGGATTTCGACCTTCCGATAAAACTTCCGCGCGTCCTTCCTGACCTTTGGACCCTTTCCTTGGCTCTATTGGTATTGGTCGTTGGTCTGGGGGGCCAAAGGGCGCGTGGGATTCCTTTGAAGCCGCCATGGCAACTTCGTATTCATCCAGTGGGGCCGTGGTACGTGGGGGATGTCTTGAGCTGGGAAGTGCGTCCGCTGGAGCGCGGGATTCCGAGAGGCGCGCGCGTCAAAATTCAGGTGGATCCTCCCGATGGACCGCAATGGGAGGCCACGGTGGCTCCCTGGGGCATCGACCAGGTTCCGGCCGCGGTGGTTCCCTGGGCCTGGGAGACGGACTTCGTGGCACCGGGTGTGCACATGGTCACGGTGCGGTATCAGGGACGGGAGGTGTTGCGGGAACGGTTGTACCTGTTCCCGTCCGACCTTCGCC
>WFUL01000255.1 GCA_015484985.1 Anaerolineales bacterium
GACTATAATGGGGATGCATCTGGCACGAGTCCCCTTGCCGGCCATGAGAAAGACCGAAGAATCGAGTTTGTCCCCATGTACACCTTCCCCAACCGCAACATCCTCTGGGCCTCCCTGGCGGTAGACGAAGCCGTGCGCCAGGGGGTCAAGGCAGCCGTTCTGGTTCCCGGTTCCCGCTCCACCCCCCTCATCTGGGCCTGGAGCCAGCAAAACCGCGTCCCGGTGTTTACCCCGTGGGATGAGCGCAGTGCGGGGTACTTTGCCCTGGGTCTGGCCCTGGGCCTGAATGGACCCGTCGCGGTGGTGACTACCTCGGGAACCGCGGTGGCCAACCTGTACCCTGCGGTGCTGGAGGCCGAGCGCAGCCAGGTTCCGTTGCTGCTCATGACGGGCGACCGTCCCCTGGAACTGTACGACAGCGGCGCCAATCAAACGGTGGACCAGGTGAAAATCTTCGGCGACCGGGTCCGTTGGTTCGCCCAGGTCCCCCTCCCCGAAGCCCATCCCTCAGGGAGGGCCCTCCGTTCTCTCCGCACCCTCATGGCCCGGGCCGTGGCTCGCGCTCGGGGATGGGATGGCCCTCCGGGACCGGTGCATCTCAACTTCCCCTTTCGAAAGCCGCTGGAACCCATCCCGCAACCCGAAGACCTGTCCTCTGAAGACCTCCAGCGCCTGCAACGGGAAATCGAGGGCAAGGACGAAGGGCCCTGGACCCGGATGCTTTCCTTCCGTCCCGCCTTTCCCCCGGAGGAGGCCCGGACCTGGGCCGAAGCGCTGGCCGCGCGTCCCCGGGGGCTCATCATCTGCGGGCCCCGGTGCCCGAGCGGCGCCTTTCCCCAAAGGGTGGCGGCCCTGGCGCAGGCACTGGGCTATCCCCTCCTGGCTGATCCTCTCTCGGGGCTCCGTTTCGGGCCGTGGGCGTCCTCAGAGGAGGTCCTGGGAGCCTATCCCCTGGCCCTGGAAGCCGGGTGGCGGCCCCCCTCACCTCCGCAAGTGGTTTTGCGCTTCGGTGCCGCGCCTGTAGGCAACGGCCTTTTGCGGGCCCTGGCGGAATGGGACAAAGCCCTGCATCTGGCCGTAGACCCTTACGGCACCTGGCACGACCCCGAACATCGGCTGGACGCCCTCTTCCGGGTCCACCCTGAGGACTGGGTAACCCAGGTCTTGCAGGCCCTGACCCAGGTCGACCTCCAACGGGATGCCTCCTGGCTCCAATCTTGGCGCGAGATGGAAAAGCAGGTGCAGGAAACCGTCGCCCGTCCCGAGGACGTGGAAGGCCAAGCCCTGCCCCGCATCGTGCACGCATTGCCCGAGGGGAGCATCCTGGTGGTGGGGAACAGCCTCCCGGTGCGTCATCTGGAAGAGATGGCCTTTCCGCAAAGCAAGTTTCTGCAGGTCTGGGCCAATCGCGGGACCAGTGGCATAGACGGCGTGCTGTCCACCGCGGTGGGGCTGGCCGCGGCGCGGCCAGAACGTCCCATGGTCGTGGTCCTGGGGGACCATAGTTTTCTCTACGACGCCAACATCCTGGCCCTGGTGCGCTCTTTGAACCTTCCGCTCACCATAGTGGTCTTGCACAACGATGGGGGAGGCATTTTCTACCGACTGCCCATTCGGGATTTCGATCCGCCCTTCACCCCCTACGTACGTCATCCCCATGGCCTGTCCTTTCGGGGTGTGGCCGAAATGTACGGCCTGCGCTATCAAGAAGTGCCCGTTCCCGCCCTAAAAGAACACCTCCAGGAGGCCCTGGAATCCCCCACGGCCTCCCTTCTGGTCGTGCCCAGCGATGCTCACCAACACGAAGACACACGCCGCCGCTGGCTTCAAGCCCTGGCTTCTTGAGAGTGCACTCAAAAGTTGCCGAAGATTTCGAAGAAAGAGGAAATTCTCCCCGCATTGTGGAAAACTCCGGGAAAACCTGTGGAAAACCTACCAAGATTGGGGAAAACGAGCATCCAAAACACCAGTGTAAACAGAGGAAGCAAGGTACCAGGGACTTTATCCCCAATCCTTCCCCAAGGGTTTCCACATCTCCTGTCGTTCGAAGCGGTATACAACCCGCATATATGGCAACATCCCCGGTATATAGTGCCAGAAATCCGGTTTACGGGAGATTTCCCCGTTTTCCACACCCCCTACTACGACGACAAAGAGACTTACACCTTCTCCAAAAAGACTGTCTTCATGATTTTCGTGACTTTCTGAAATTGGAAATGTGGAAAAGCCGCGGGTATAATCGCCCAAGATGTTCAGGTCTTCTTTGGTGACTGGAGGTCAACCATGTCCCTGCCCGTTACCTGGCAAGATGTGTATGCGTTGTTGCCGGAGACCTTCCTGGTGGCGTGGGCCAGTCTGCTCCTGTTGGTAGACGTTTTTCGCATCCGGGACAAGCGTTGGACGGCATGGGGCGGCGTTGTTGGGTTTGCCTTGGCCCTTGTGCTGGCCTTCATGCAGTTCGGTCGTTCGCCTCTGTTGGCGTTCCAGGGAATGGTGATTGCCGATGCCTTTAGCGTCTTCTTAGTCGCCCTCTTCGCTTTGAGCGGGTTGGTGGGTATTTTGTTGGCCCAAGACTATTTGCAACGCCATGATATGGAGCGGGGTGAATTTTACGTGCTTCTTCTGTTCTCCGTGGCAGGCATGATGCTCATGGCCCGGGTGGCGGACCTCATCATGATTTTCCTGGCCCTGGAACTCTTTTCCATCCCCTTGTACATCATGTCCGGGTTCGCCCGTCCCCGCAGTGAATCGGAAGAGGCAGCCTTGAAGTACTTCCTCCTGGGGGCCTTTGCCGCGGGCTTCATGGCCTTCGGCATCGCGCTGGTGTACGGCGCCACGGGCACCACCTCCCTGCCCCAAATGGTGCAGGTCATCGAGCAGGGCGCCGTGGACCAGGCCCTGTTGATTTCCGGTGCAGCTTTGGTGCTGGTGGGTCTGGGCTTTAAGGTTGCGGCCGCGCCCTTCCATATGTGGACGCCCGACGTGTACCACGGCGCGCCTTCCCCCGTTACGGGCTTTATGGCGGTAACGGCCAAGATGGCCGGGTTTGCGGCGTTGCTCCGGTTGTTCGTGCTGGTCTTCCCCAGTATGCAGACGTTGACCCCCGTGCTCTGGGCCCTGGCGGCCTTGAGCATGATTTTGGGGAATGTGGTGGCCATTGCACAACGCAACGTGAAGCGCATGCTGGCGTACTCCAGCATCGCCCACGCGGGTTACATGCTCATGGCCGCGGTGGCCTTTGCCCATCCGACCCTTGCTCCCCAAGCGGTGGCCGCGGTGCTCTTCTATCTGGTGGCGTACGCCTTCGCCACCTTCGGGGCCTGGGGCGTAGTGGTGCTTCTGGAGCGGCGTATGGGTGAGGGCTTGAATCTGGACGATTACGCTGGTCTCTCCCGGCGCTATCCGGGCCTGGCCGCGGCCATGGCCGTGTTCATGATTTCGTACATCGGCGTTCCCCCCACGCTGGGCTTCTTCGGCAAGTTTTACCTGTTCCGGGTGACCCTGGAGGCGGGTTTCGTGGGCCTGGCCCTCATCGGTGTGTTGACTTCTTTGGTCTCCGCTTACTACTACCTGCGTCTGGTCATGTACATGTACATGCGTCCCGGAGAGCCCGAAGTGCGCCGGGAGCCCCGCCTGCAGGCCACCGTGGTGGTCGCGGCCGTGCTGACCTTCTTCCTGGGCCTGGCCGCGGCGTCGCCCCTGTTTACCTGGGCCACGGAGGCCATCCTGCGCTTTGGATAGACCCTCAACCCCAGGCGGCTGGCCGAAGGGCATGCGTGCATCAGGGTTGGCCGCCGACGCCTGGAGGAAGGCGATGCTGGACCTGAATCTCATTCGAAACGAGCCCGACCGGGTCAAGGAAGGGTTACGCAAACGAGGAGAGGACCCCGCCATCGTGGACGAGGTGCGGGAACTGGACGTGAAGCGCCGGAAACTCCTGCAAGAGGTGGAGAACCTGCGGGCCGAGCGCAACCGGGTCTCCAAGCGCATCCCCAAGATTCAGGACCCCCAGGAACGCGAAGCCAAAATCCAGGCCATGCGAGAACTGGGTGAGCGCCTCAAGGCCCTGGAATCCCGGTTACGGGAGGCGGAGGACCGTTTGTGGGAGCGCCTCTCCTGGATTCCCAACCTGCCCGACCCCGACGTGCCCGTGGGAGAGGACGAGTCCCAGAACGTGGTGGTCAAGGAATGGGGCGATTTGCCCCAGTTTGACTTCACTCCCAAGCCCCACTGGGACCTGGGGCCGGAAATCGGGCTCATTGACTTCCAGCGGGGCGTGAAGATGAGCGGGACCCGGTTCTTCGTCCTGCGGGGTTGGGGTGCCAAACTCCAGCGGGCCCTCATCCAGTGGATGCTGGATTTGCACACCCAGAAGCACGGCTATCAGGAAGTCTACCCTCCCTTCATGGTCCGGGAACGGGTCATCTTCGCTTCGGGCCAGTTGCCCAAGTTCCGGGACAACCTGTATCACGACGCGGAGGAGGACTACTGGTGGGTACCCACCGCGGAAGTGCCTCTGACCGCGTTGCACATGGACGAAATTCTGCAAGAGGAAGACCTGCCGTTGCGGTACACCGCGTACACCCCCTGTTTTCGGCGGGAAAAGGCCGCGGCGGGTCGGGACGTACGGGGCATGAAGCGCCTCCACCAGTTCGACAAGGTGGAGATGTACGCCTACACCACCCCCGAGCAATCGGAAGCCGAATTGCAGAAGATGCTGGCCGACGCGGAGGAGACCTGCCGTTTGCTGGGCCTTCCTTACCGGGTGGTGCAACTCTGCACCGGCGACCTGGGCTTCGCGGCCCGGAAGACCTACGACATCGAGGTGTGGGCCGCGGGCGTGGGTGAGTGGCTGGAGGTGTCCTCAATATCCAACGTGGGGGATTTCCAGGCACGACGGGCCAACATCCGTTACCGTCCCAAGGACGGCGGTCGGCCCCATTTCGTGCACACCTTGAACGGCTCCGGTTTGGGCATCCCCCGGGTGTACATCGCCATTGTGGAGAACTACCAGCGCGCCGACGGCTCCATTGTGGTGCCGGAAGTGCTGCGTCCCTACATGGGTGTGGACCTGATTCCGGCATCTGCGTCTGCATGATCGAAGGGGAAATCGTAGCGGTGGACACTGCCTGGGAATTCTGGTTGGAATGCGTCCTCTTCCTGGTCATGGCCCTTACGACCCTGGGCCTGGTCATTCCCCTGTTTCCCGGCTTCATCGTGCTGTGGCTTATCGCTCTGGGTTACTTACTCGTGGTGGGCTGGCAGGGGTGGAATTTGGCTTTCTTCGTGGTGTTGACTCTTTTAGCCATTGCCGGCATGTTGGTGGATAATGTGGCAGTGGGTATGGGCGCGGCCAAGGGCGGTGCCTCGTGGACGGGCATCCTCCTCGCCCTGCTCGCGGGAGTGGTGGCCACCCTACTTTTCCCGCCCTTTGGGGGATTTGTGGCGGCTCCTGCCGTACTCTTTTTGGTGGAGTACTATCGCCGTCGGGACCTCAATCAAACCTGGTCGGCCCTAAAGGGTCTGGCCAAAGGATGGGGGTGGGCCATTGTCGCCCGGATGGTCATCGGGGCTCTGATGATGCTCATCTGGAGCGCCTGGGCGTGGATGACGTAAGGAAAAATTGATGCAGCGGCGAAGCCGCCGCTGCATCAATTTTTCCCTCTTCCGGCCCTGTACCTGGTCAGGCCTATATGTTTAGGGGGCAGCCCTGCTTCTGGTTGGCTTTTCTATGTGTATGTGTCTTTTTTGCGGCTTTCCGCCGCGTGCGCGTGGGCGTCCAGCCCTTCGGCCCGGGCCAAGGTGGCGGCCGCGGCAGCCAGGTCCCGGGCGGTGGTCGGGTCCAGGGCCACCAGTCCCATCCATTTGACGAAATCCCCCACGTGCAAGCCGGAGGCAAAGCGGGCCGTGCCACCCGTGGGCAGGATGTGATTGGGTCCGGCCAGATAATCTCCCAGGACCTCAAAGGAATGTTCGCCCAGGAAGACACAGCCTGCATGGCGTACACGGCTCACCCATGCCCAGGGGTCCCGGACGGCCAGGGCCAGGTGCTCAGGCGCGTACTCATTGGCCAGTTCTAAGGCTTCTTCCAGGTCTCGGGTAAGTACAGCGCCGCTTCGTTCCCGTAAAGACACCTCCAGGATGTCCCGACGCGTCCGGGAGGGCAGTTGGTTCTCGATTTCCTGCTGGACCCGATGGATAAGCGCGGCGGAAGGGGTGAGCAGAATGGCCGAGGCCAGGGGATCGTGTTCGGCCTGGGCCAGAAGGTCCGCGGCCACCCAATCGGCCCGCGCGGTTTCGTCGGCCACGATGACCGTCTCCGTGGGGCCGGCCAGACCGTCGATGCCCACGGTACCGAAGACCATTTTCTTGGCCAGGGTCACGAAGATGTTGCCGGGCCCTACGATTTTGTCCACGCGCGGAACGCTCTCGGTGCCGTAAGCCAGCGCGGCGATGGCCTGTGCACCGCCCACGGCATACACGGCGTCCACACCGGCAATGGCGCACGCGGCCAGAAGCACGGGTGCGATGGGCACAGGTTCGTCCGTGTAGGCCCGGTGGGGCGGTGTGACCACGACCACCTGCTCCACACCTGCCACCCGGGCCGGAATGACGCTCATGAGCAC
>WFUL01000256.1 GCA_015484985.1 Anaerolineales bacterium
CATGGACGCCGCCCTCCTGGCCTACGAAGAGGTCTACGCCGGCGGCGGGGCTCCCAACGCCCTGCTCTGCATTTCCCCCCGCCTCCTGCAAGAACTCACCCAGGCCCGTGTGATTGCCTTAGCCCGCACCGATTGACCTCGCGGGCTCCCCCTCGTCCCCCAGGCCCGCATGCACGCTGTTCGTTCTCTGGAAAATTTGCATTTTCGCCAGAAGAATCTAAAAAACGTTGCGGAAGTCCCGGGATGGGAGTAAAATTGAGGATGGTCACATTGCACACAGGAGGTGAGTCATGGCCTTTACGTTACCCGAGTTACCTTATGGGTACGATGCGCTGGAGCCGTATATCGATACCTGCACCATGTTCATTCATCACACCAAGCACCACGCCGGATACACGAACAATCTGAACGCGGCCTTGGCCAAGTACCCCGAGTGGGAGACTAAAAGCATCGAGGAAATTCTGGGAAACCTGGACGCGGTTCCCGAGGACATCCGCACCGCGGTGCGCAACAACGGCGGCGGCTATTACAACCACGCGCTCTTCTGGACCGTCATGTCCCCCAACGGCGGTGGGGAACCGCAAGGCGCGCTGCGCCAGGCCATCGATGCCGCCTTTGGCAGCTTCGAGGCTTTCAAAGAGGCCTTCACCAAGGCCGCTCTGGGACGCTTCGGCTCCGGATGGGCCTGGTTGGTGGTCACCAACGGTGGCCTTGTGGTCACGTCCACGCCCAACCAGGACAACCCTCTCATGAAGGGCTACGTGGACGTGGTAGGCACGCCCATCCTGGGCCTGGACGTGTGGGAGCACGCCTACTACCTGCGCTACCAGAACCGCCGGGCGGCCTACGTGGCCAATTGGTGGAACGTGGTTAACTGGGACGAAGTCGCCCGTCGGTATGAGGCGGCGTAATGATGACCTTTTGAAGCCAAAAGGGCGGCGCCGAAGCGCCGCCCTTTTTTCAAGCGATGTAGCGGCCTGACCGACGCATTGTGCTTTTGATGTTCCCCAAACTCAAGCCTGCACTGCGGTGGGCCGATGGGCTTCGGTTTCCAGCCAGCCCTGGGCCCGGTCGTAGGCCGCGCGCAGAAACGCCAGAAAGAGGGGATGGGGGCGCGTCGGTCGAGACAGGAACTCGGGATGGAATTGTGTCCCCAGCATGAAGGGATGGTCCCGCAACTCCGCGATTTCCACCAGGCGTCCGTCGGGGGAGAGGCCGGAGAAGACCAGACCGCGTTCGGCCAGCACGTCCCGATAAGCGTTGTTAAACTCGTACCTGTGCCGGTGCCGCTCCTCCACCCGATCCACGCCGTAGGCCTGGGCCGCCCTGGTGCCCGGTTGCAACACGCAAGGGTACAGGCCCAGGCGCATGGTTCCACCCTTCTCCTGGATTTGGCGCTGTTCTGGCATCAGGTCAATGACGGGATGGGGCGTCTCGGGGTCGAACTCCGTAGAATGGGCCCGTTCGTCGCCCAGGGCCCATCGGGCGAACTCGATGACCATGAGTTGCATTCCCAGGCACAACCCCAGATACGGAACCTTGTGTTCTCGGGCATAGCGCGCGGCGGCAATCTTACCCTCGATGCCCCGGGACCCGAACCCACCAGGCACCAAAATGCCGTGGGCAGAACGCACCCGGTCCCAATCCTTCCCCTTCTCCAAATCCGTGGAATGCACCCACTGCAGGTCTAACTCCACACCCAGGGCCAGAGCCGCGTGCTCCAGAGCTTCCCGCACGCTCATGTAGGCGTCGTGAAGTTCCACGTACTTACCCACCAGAGCAATGGTTACCCGAGGCCGGTCTTCTCGACGGGCTTCCTGCACCAAGCGCTCCCAGGGCTCCCAGTTGGGTTGTTTACGGGGTTGAATGCCCAGGCGCTCGAACAAGATTTGTGCCACACCCGCCCGCTCCAGAATCAACGGAACTTCGTAGAGTACATCGGTGGTCACCAGAGGTACGACCGCCTTCTTGGGTACGTCACAGTGCAAGGAAATCTTGGCAATGAGAGACGGCCCGACAGGATGGTCGGAACGACCGATGATCATATCGGGCGAAATGCCCATAGAGCGCAGTTCCCGCACCGAGTGCTGGGTGGGCTTGGTCTTGAGCTCCTTGGTGGTCTGGATGAAGGGCAGCCAGGTCACGTGGATATAGAAAGTGTTCTCCCGTCCCTCATCGCTGCGCATTTGCCGAATGGCCTCCAGAAAGGCCACGGATTCATAATCCCCCACCGTGCCGCCCACTTCCACCAACACGATTTCCGCGTCCAGGCTTTCGGCCACGGCCCGGATGCGGCGTTTGATTTCGTTGGTGATGTGGGGGATGACCTGAATCGTGCCGCCCAGGAAGTCGCCCCGACGCTCCTTGGCAATGATTTCCATGAAGACCTGGCCGGTGGTGACGTTGCACATGCGGTTGAGGCGCACGTCCATGAAGCGCTCGTAGTGGCCCAGGTCCAGGTCCGTCTCGGCCCCGTCGTCCAGCACGTACACCTCGCCGTGCTGGTAGGGGTTCATGGTGCCGGGGTCTACGTTGAGGTAGGGGTCCAGTTTTTGAGCCACCACCCGGAAACCGTATTCCTTGAGCACCCGGCCCAGGGCCGCGGTGGTGACCCCTTTGCCGACGGAACTGAGCACGCCACCGGTTACAAACACGTACTTCGTCCGCATACCCCACCTCGATACCTTGGGAAATCCGGGTAAGAGTGTATCACGCCTCCCACAGGACGCAAAGGTGCCGTGACGAAAAGCCTATCCCGGATAGTCCCCCAAAACAGAAACGGCCCCTTCCGGGGCCGTCCTTGGGGGCAGGGGAGATGGCGTCCTCTTTACCGACCGGCGCCGTTGCCGCCCCCGTCCGTGGGCGGGGTGAAGTGCTCGGCCAGGGTCTTGTAGAGGGTCCAGCGCCGGCGGACATCCTCTTCCAGCTGGCTCAGCAGGTGCTCGGCCTCTTCGGGCCGCATCTTCACCAGCTGGCTGAAGCGGCGCTCGTTGAAGATGTACTTCTCCAGGGGCTCCTTGATCTTGGAGTCAATCTGCAACGGGTTCTTGCCCTGGACCAATCGCCGCGGGTCGAAGCGAACCAGGGGCCAGTAACCCGAGAGGACCGCCATCTTTTGCTGCTCCGCGCCGTAGCGCAGGTCGTAGCCGTGGGCGATGCACGGCGAGTGGGCGATGATGAGGCTGGGGCCGGGGTAAGATTCGGCCTCCAGGAAGGCCTTGACCGTGTGGGTGTCGTTGGCCCCCATGGCCACCGTGGCCACGTACACATGTCCGTAACTCATGGCCATCCAGGCCAGGTCCTTCTTGGGCGTGGGCTTGCCCGCTACGGAGAACTTGGCCATAGCCGCCCGCGGGGTAGCCTTGGATGTCTGGCCGCCCGTATTGGAGTACACCTCGGTATCCAGCACCAGGATGTTCACGTCGTAGGGCAGGGACAGTACGTGGTCCAGGCCACCGTAGCCGATGTCATAAGCCCAGCCGTCGCCGCCTACCAACCAGACCGTCTTGCGCACCAGGTAGTCGGCAATCTGCATCAGGTCCAGCACTTCGGGGGTGGGGTCCATTTCCTGCAAGCGCTTGCGCAGGATGGCCACCCGCTCCCGCTGTTTCCGAATACCTTCTTCGGTAGACTGGTCCGCGCTCAGGATTTCCTCCACCAGGGTTTCGCCGATGTCTGCGGCCAGATGCTTGAGAAGCAGGCGGGCGTATTCCGTCAGTTTGTCCACGGCCAGACGAATACCCAGGCCGAACTCCGCGTTGTCCTCGAACAAGGAGTTGTTCCACGCAGGACCGCGCCCATCCCGACCGTAAGTCCACGGCGTGGTGGGATGGTTGCCTCCGTAAATGGAGGAGCAACCCGTGGCGTTGGCCACGATGAGCCGATCGCCGAAGAGGCGGGTAAGCAGGCCCAGATAAGGCGTCTCGCCACAACCCGCACACGCGCCCGAAAATTCGAACATGGGCGTGAGGAGCTGGGTGTCCTTGACGGCCGAGACCTTGAGCTGCTCCCGCGGCGGTTCGGGCAACTCGTTGAAGAAGAAGTCCCAGTACTTGCTCTCCCGTTCCCGGATAGGAGCCAAGGGCCGCATGTTGATGGCCTTGCGGCTGGGGTCCTTCTTGTCCACCGCAGGGCAGAACTCCACGCACAGGGTGCAGCCCGTGCAGTCTTCCGCAGCCACCTGAATGGTATAGGCCATGCCCTTGAACTGGCGCCACTTGGCCTCGGTGTGCTTGAAGCCATCGGGCGCGTTCTCCAGGTACTTGGGGTCGTATACCTTGGCCCGAATGACCTGATGCGGGCAGATGATGACACACTTGCCGCACTGGATGCACAGGTCGGGTTCCCATACGGGGATTTCCAGCGCGATGGCCCGCTTCTCGTATCGGGTGGTACCGCTGGGGTAAGTGCCGTCCGCGGGGAGTTTGCTCACCGGCAGCAAATCGCCTTCGCCCGCAATCATCTTGGCGATGACTTCCTTCACGAAAGGCGGCGGGTCGTTGACCACCGGCGGGCGCAGGTCGAAGGTGGAGGTCACCCGTCCAGGCACCGGGACCTCATGGAGGTGCGCCAGAGCCGCATCTACGGCGGCGAAGTTCTGCTGCACCACGTCCTCGCCCTTGATGCCGTAAGTCTTGCGAATGGCTTCCTTGATTTTGGCGATGGCCTCGTCCTTGGGCAGAATGCCGCTGATGGCGAAGAAGCAGGTCTGCATGATGGTGTTGATGCGCCGTCCCAGACCCACTTCCCGGGCCACCTTGTAGGCATCCACCACGTAGAAGCGAATCTTCTTGCGAATGATTTCTTCCTGGATGGTCTTGGGAAGGTAGTCCCACACCTCATCGGGGCCATAAGGGCTGTTGAGCAGGAAGACCGCGCCTTCTTCCGCGTGCTTAAGCACGTTCATGCGCTCCAGGAAGTGGAACTGGCTACAGGAGATGAAGTTGGCCTTCTGGAGTAGATAGGGCGCGCGGATGGGCCGCGGGCCAAAGCGAAGGTGGGAAACGGTCACCGTGCCCGCCTTCTTGGAGTCGTACACGAAGTAGCCCTGGGCCCAGTTGTCCGTCTCCTCACCGATGATTTTGATGCTGTTCTTGTTGGCGCCCACGGTACCGTCTTGGCCCAGGCCGTAGAACAGACCCCGGAAGCGGTCCGGGTCGTGGTACCGCTCCACCTCCATGGTGAAATCAGGGTCGTACTTCAAGTAGTCCAGGCTGGTGTGGGTCACGTCGTCAATGATGCCGATGGTGAAGTGGTTCTTGGGCTGTTCCTGGGCCAGTTCGTCGAAAATGGCCTTGACCATGCCCGGGGTGAATTCCTTGGAGGACAGGCCGTAACGGCCGCCCACGATGACGGGGCGATGCTCGAAGGGCGCCTCGCCCTGGGCAAAAGCTTCGTCGATGGAAGCCACCACGTCCAGGTACAGGGGCTCGCCCAGGCTGCCGGGCTCTTTGGTCCGGTCCAGGACCGCGATGGCCTTCACCGTGGGCGGCAGGGCCCGGAGGAAGTGCTCCAGAGACCAGGGTCGGTACAGGCGCACCCGCACCAGGCCCACCTTTTCCCCTTGGGAGACCAGATACTCCACCGTTTCCGAGACCGTCTCCGCACCCGAACCCATGATGACGATGACCCGTTCGGCGTCGGGCGCGCCTTCGTACTCGAAGAGGTGGTACTGCCGCCCCGTGAGGCGGGCGAATTTGTCCATGTACTTCTGCACGATGTGGGGCGTGGCCAGGTAGTAGGGATTCACCGACTCCCGGGCCTGGAAGTACACATCGGGGTTCTGGGAGGTGCCGCGAATGAAGGGATGTTCGGGGTTGAGGGCCCGCTCCCGATGGGCCCGAATCAGGTCCTCATCCATCATGGCCCGGATGTCGTCGGGGGTCACGGGCACGATTTTGCTGATTTCGTGGCTCACCCGGAAGCCGTCCAGCACGTGCAGGAAGGGCACCCGAGCTTCAAAGGTAGCCGCATGCGCGATGAGGGCCAGGTCTTGGGCCGATTGCACCGAGGAAGCAAAGAGCATAGCAAAGCCTGTGGCCCGGGTGGCCATCACGTCCTGATGGTCGCCGAAAATGGACAGGGCCTGTGCCGCAATGGAACGGGATGCAATGTGGAACACCGTGGGCGTGAGCTCGCCCGCGATTTTGTACATGCTGGGAATCATGAGCAACAGGCCCTGGGAGGCGGTGAAGGTGGTACTGATGACACCCCCCTGCAATGCTCCGTGCACCGTGCCCGCCGCCCCTGCTTCACTCTGCATCTCGATGACCTTGGGCACCGTCCCCCAGATGTTCTTCCGTCCTTGCGCGGACCAGGCATCGGCCAGTTCACCCATGGGCGAAGCGGGCGTAATGGGATAAATGGCGATGACCTCGGCCACCTGATACGCCACGTTCGTGGTGGCCTCGTTACCGTCCACCGTCACATAGCGGGTTTTGACTCGTGTCTTGGCGGGATGCTCAACCGTCTGAATGGCCATAGAAGCCTCCTTCTGCGAAGCAACTGGAATTTCCAGGATTTTCGCAAAAACTTTCTTGTTCAATCATAGTCCAAAGCCCAAAGGGACACAAGAGGAAGCCCTTGATTTTTTGGCTTAAGGACAAAAGTCAGGGGAAACGGCCAGCGGCGGGATTATCCTGACGGGAGTGTTGCGTCGTTAATCCATGCTTGAAGGACTCGCAGCAGGGCTTCGAACTCCTCCCGACAGTCCTGACATACCGTCAGGTGCTGGGCGACCAGCGGCAGCGCTTCTTCCGCGGACCGTCCCGCGAGCTTCATCTCCGCAAAACGGTCCAGTTCTTCCATACACTCATCACACGTGAGCTCCATGGGAAGAGTACGCGCTACATGTTTCAAGATCTGTCGAATTTGTTTGGGGCCCAGAACGCGTCCCGTTCCGTTTTCCATAACTTCGGCTCCTCGTCGTTATACCGGGGCCCAAAAAGTCTTCCAAAAGTCTGACGCTAACAGCAAGGAAAACCTTACTTCGCGTTCATAGCTCTTAGAAAGCGTCCAAAACCTCCGCCGGAGACAGACCCATGGCTTCCAGACGGATTTTAAGGCGACGCCGGGCATCGTGCAGGAGTTTGTATAGGGCATTGCGGTTGGTATTCATACGACGGGCAACCTCCTCTAAAGGCATACCGTACACCGCTATGGCCATCAGCGCACGCCGCTGTTTGGGTGTCAATTCTTCGTGAATGAGGCGCATCACCAGGGCCATAAGGTCCTTCTGGGTTGCCTGTCGTTCGGGGTTGCTGCGCGTATCCGACAAAACTTTGGGAGTGAGGTCTTCCAAATCCGTGGGATGCAGATCTTCCAGCGAAACGTCCTTCCATGCCTTGCGTCGAAGCAAGGTCAAGGCTTCTCGCACCGCGATTTTCTGAGCCCAGGTCAGGAAGCGGCTCCGCCCCTGAAAGGTATCGAGATGCTTCAGAATCTTGACCAGGGCCTCCTGGACCGCGTCTTCCAAAACCCCATGGTCAGCAGCCTGGAGCCGATCACTCAGGGCGAATTCTAACCCGCGAAGCAAGAGGTTGCGCAACTCCATCAACGCTTCCGCCTGTTGCACACCGGAAGCCTGCAAGTCTGCAATCCATGCCTCATCCGTACGCCGTGGAAGCATTGGAATCTCCCGTGTGGCGGATTGTATCAGAACTTCCATTCTCCATGCCTAATCAGATTTACACCAATCCTCCCATGAAACGAAGCAATGGCACCGATAGGCCTGACCGGGCCCAGGACCGCAGAAAAATAAATTGAGGGGCGACGAAGTCGCCCCTCAATTTATTTTTCGCCCATTGTTTCATCTCACGGGAGAATGCGGAAAAAAGGGCGTCAGCTGGCCGGTGTGTAAGAGCGAAAGCGGTTCTATCGCGCAAAAGCCAACAACGCCAGACCCTGGAGGGTGACGGCAAAAGGGACAGCTGCTACCGGACTCCAATCCAGCACCCCCCCAGAAGGGGGAGGACACAATCGTCCGCATAGAACTCAAGGAGAGGACCCGAAGGCGGGCACCAGGATAAACCGCCCCTGTTCATCGTCGAAAATCAGCGTAAGAACGGACCCAGGAGTTACGTCTACCCGGTCGTTGAAGACGACCCGCCATGTTCTCCCATCGTCCATAAGGGAAAGGCGTATCTGGTGGATTCCCGGCTTCAGAGCGAGGTTTTCAAAGGCATAAGCCAGACCTTCGCGTCGAAGCCCCGAAGGTTCGTACGTTCGCTCCAGCACCACTTGGCCGTCCACTTCCAGGCGTAGATGCACGGGATAACGCTCTCCACCCAGCACCTGGCTTGCCGTCACCCCCGGGGGAAGTTTGGTCTGCATCGCTTCGGAAAGTTCGCCTTCCACGGATTTGATTTGCCCTGTATGGGCCATGAGCACTCGCAAGCCAGAGGGAGGCACCGTACGCTCCACAGGCTGAATGGCCGTCCAGGAGACGCCGAAGAGTAACATCACGGCCAGAAAAGTCGCGGCCAACCTCCACACCGCCCGTGGAAAGCGTCGTCCTTCCCGCGTCTCCAGCACTTGGGTGATCTGCTGGGAGGCCCGTAACGCCGCGTGGGGCTCTCCTCGCAACGCGCGCAACAAGCGGAGGAAGCTCTGGCGTTCACCAGGCGCAGCCTCCAACCAAAAGAAATTCTGAGCCAGCAGGTTCCGTCGATACTTGAGGTTCTGGGCCAACCAGAAGGGGCCCTCACGAAAACCACAATCCTGGGTTGGGCAGGAAAGTACCCCTACGCCCTGAACGCCACCTTCCTGCAAGAAAGGCCGAATCCATTCGGGATTGAGCATCCCGACACAAGGAAGGGCCACCAAAACAAAGGATACCTCGCCTCCCTTCAGGACAACCCGTTGGGAGATAGCCGCGGGCATGGTCGGCGAAGGGACCGGCAGGGATCCCAAGGCCAGGTGACGCTGGCAGGTTACCACCAAAAACACCGGGTCCCCATGCTGCTTTGCCTGGGCCACGGCCTGCCGCACCTCTTGCAAGAAGTCCTGCGTCGGGCGGGCATCCAGGTCGATACTAATGACTGCGCAAGTCCCCAAACACAACCCGCATCCCACACAAAGATTGGGACGAATAGCAGCCATGAACTTGAACGCGCTTTCCTCCCCACGCGGCACCAATTCAATGGCCTGGTAAGGACATTTGAGCGCACCAAGACCGCATCCGGTACAAAGATGCTCCACAATACGGGCCGGGCCCGCGTGCCGATCGGGTAGAAGCCAAGGAAGGGCGATCAACACCACTAACACAGCAATCACGCCCCACCAAAACCCGGCCCCCCAGCGTTCGCTCAACGGCAGGAAGGCCAGGTAGAACCAGTCCACCGTGGCCCGATCCAGGATCCGGCTGAAGTCCGCTTTCGGCTCCAGATAAGCCGGCGCCATCACGGCCAGCAAGGTCAGGGCCAAGCCGGCCTGGACCATCAACCACCGGGGTGCCAGCCAGCGGGGACGGCTCAGGCGCAAAATGTGCAACAAGAAGCCCAGCAAGATGAGCACGGAGAGAAAGATGTGCAAAAAGAGCACGATGACGAAAAACGCAAAACTTTTGGAAGCCACATCAGGGCCCAGAAAGGTTAAGGCCATAGAAGGCCCCAGAACCTGTACCAGAAACTCCGTAATCCATTGGGCCGTTTGGTCCCAAGGGAGCCAGTACCCCATCACGCCAATGACCCAGATGAGCAGCGTAAGCAGCCATCCGGTGAGCCAGGCCACCCACCGTGCGGCCGCGAAACGCTCACTCAGGAACATCTTGAGAGCGTGCAAAACCACAACCAAGAGCAAGCCGTCCGCCGCGTAGCGATGGATGGTGCGCATCCACAAACCCAACGTGGTCTGACTGATACCCAGCGTCGTTTCGTACGCCCGGGTGGCGCCGGGTCGGTAGAATACGGTAAGGTACACCCCGCTCACTGCCAGTACCATGAGCAGGAACAGGGCCAGAGTACCCAAGTGATAGAACGGGTTGAAAGCAGGCGTAAGGACCCGATTCAACAGGGCCTCTCCCCGAGTCCAAAGCCCTTCCAACCAACGCATCCAACGTCGTTGCAGGTAAGTAGGGATGCGCATTATTGCCTCCGAGAAGCGGATGGTAGAAATGCGAATCGGCGCAGCCGTAATGCATTACTGGTCACCAGCAGGCTGCTGGCCACCATGGCCAGGGCGGCCAGGATGGGCTGCAAATACCCCACTACGGCCAGGCCCACACCGATGAGGTTATACACAAAGGCCCAGACCAGGTTTTGATGCACCTTTCCCCGGACCGTCCGGGAGAGTCGCAGCAGCCACGGCACCAGCCTCAAATCATCACGCAGCAAGATGACCTCGGCTGCGGCCTGGGCAATATCCGTCCCCTGCCCCATGGCGATGCCCACATCAGCCGCCGCCAGGGCGGGTCCATCGTTGATGCCATCGCCGACCACCATGGTCGGAGTGGATACACTTCGGATACGGGTCAGCTTCTCCTCAGGAGAGAGTCCGGCTCGTACAGGGACACCCAATCGTTGTTGCCAGCGGGCTCCGGTCTGGGGATGGTCACCGGTCAACACTTCCACCTGACACCCCAGGGCGCGCACATCCTCCAGCACCTGGGGTACCTCGGGCCGCAAGGCTTCTTCCAGGGCTACCAGAGCCCGCACTTCACCTTCCCATCCCACATAAATCACCCTTCGACCCTCGCGACGCCAAACATCCGCCCGCGCCCGAAATTCAGGCCCCATACGCAAACCCGCGCGCTGCAACAGGCGCTCGTTCCCCACATAAAGCACACGGCCGTTCAACGCGCCTTCCACGCCCTGACCGGGGTGAACGGTGAACGTACGCGCGCGAGGGAGCGGAATCCCTCGCTCCTCTACCGCCCGGAGAAAGGCCTCCGCAATGGGATGTTTGGCCGGGGCCTCCAGCGCGGCCACCCAGGCCAGCAAACGGTCCTCCGGGATGTCCGAGGGCGTCCATACATCCGCCACCTTAAGAGGTTGTTGGGTCAAGGTACCCGTCTTGTCCAGAAACACCATCCGCACCCGAGCCATGCGCTCCAGTGCTGCGGTGTTCCGTATCAGCGCGCCCTCTTCCGACGCCCGTTGTAAGCCCACCCACAAGGTCAATGGCGTGGCCAGGCCCAAAGCGCACGGACAGGTAATCAGGAGCACGGAGAGTGCATTCATCAAACCCGTTTCCAGGCCAGCCTGGCGGGACCAGTACACGAAGGTTCCCGCAGCCACCAGAACCGCGGTGGGCACCAGGAACGCGGCGATGCGGTCGGCCAGGCGCTCCACGGGAGAGCGCTGCCAGAGGGCCTGGTGTAGCATCCGGCCGATTTGCCCGGCCAGGGTCTCCGCGCCCACCGCCGCGGTGATAACCTCAAAAGTGCCATCTATGTTGACCGTCCCCGCATAGACCCGGTCACCGGTACGGCGATAGACAGGCAGAGCCTCGCCCGTAAGCAGGCTTTCGTCCACTTCCCCCTCCCCCTGGGCCACGATACCGTCTACCGGGAAAGGTTCACCCGGTTCCACCCGTACCCGCGCGCCTGGCGGCAGTTCGTCCACTGGAACCCGACGGGGACCATCCGGGGAAATCCAAAGAGCCTCTCGGGGAAGTCGATTCCACAAACGTTCCAGGGTTCGCACTCCTTCGCTTCGGGCCTTGACTTCCAGCCAATGGCCAATGGTCACCAAGAAGAGCAGCATGGCCGCGGTATCGAAATAAACATGTCCCTGTTTGAGAAAGAGATTGCGGGTGGAAAGGGCGAAGGCCGAAAACGCGCCCAAAGCAATAAGCGTGTGCATGTTGGGCTGGCGCCGAAGTAGAGAGACCAAACCCGTGCGTAGAATGGGCCATCCCAGGAGATAGAGTAGGGGAAGGGAAGCCAGGAAGAAGGTCAGGTAAAAGAACTCCTGCAACCACAGAGTGTCAGGGGTATCCCAACCCAGAAGCTGACGTGCGTACAAGATGAAGCTCCCCACCATGATGTGCATGACGAAGACCAGACTGATGAGGATGCGGGTAAACAAGACCTCCTCTTCATCCTCAGGCGTCTCGCCAGGCGTCCAGGCCCGATAACCCAATCGACGTACCCGTTTGGCCAGAGATTGGGGACGGGTTTGGGATGGGTCGTAAACCACGCGAGCCTCACGACGTAAAAAATTCACCTGCACCTTGAGCACACCGGGGGTTCGTCGCAGGCTTTCCTCGATGAACCCACTACACGAAGTGCACCACATTTCACCCAACGTCAGTGTAACCTCCTGGGCCGTAGCCCCATCCGTTGGAGACGGTGAAGTCACCGTGGGGTCTTCTTCCAGGAGATGCGCCACCTCTCGACACGCAGGACAGCAAAAGGGCCGTCCCGCATCGTCATATAATGGGGCCGTGGTGGAAAGCCCACATAGGGTGCAGACCACAGACTTCACCACAACATCAAGCCTCCCAGGCGAAAATGAGGGACTAATCCCCAAGCCGCGAGGCCTCGAAGGGCCATTTGCACACTAAAGAGCAACAGGAGCAACGCCGCGGCCCTGCGCCATCGCTCTCGGCGCTGCAGATCACCGCGCGCGACCAGCCATCCCATTCCGGCCAACACCGGCAAGGTCCCCAATCCAAAAAGCAGCATACCTGCGGCAGCCCATAGAGGATGGCCCATGGTTGCAGCCAAAATCAGGGCAGCGTAGACCAGCCCGCAAGGCAGCAAACCCCATAGCATCCCCAACCCGTACGCGTGTAACGGATGCGCGGAGGTTTGAGGCAGGAGGCCCCGCACCGCCCTTCCCCACCGGCCCGTCCATCCCGCCCATAGGGTTTCCACAGGGGGAGCCCAGCCCGCCACAGCTGCAGCCATATAACCCAAGGAGCTGGCCAACAGCAGGGCCACCAGCCCCTGTAAGGGTTGTAAGGAGGTCCGCCAAGGGTCCAACAGGTGTCCCAATATGCCGGCCAGTACACCCAACAAGGCATAGGTGCTCAAACGCCCCAGGTGTAGCAAAGCCATCCAGCCACGCGACACCATCCCGTCCTCAGGTCGTCTAGCAGGACGGGATAGGAGCAGGGTCACCGGGGTACACATCCCCACACAGTGCCCCAAACTACCCAACAAGCCCATGAAGAGCAACGTGATCACGGGCATCATGCCCGATTATCCTGTACTACGTCCGGGATACCGGGATGCACCATCACCCAGAGCA
>WFUL01000257.1 GCA_015484985.1 Anaerolineales bacterium
ATCCTTCGTCCGGACAATTCACCAGCACCCTGCGCGGCAAAATCGCCCAACTCACCAATGCCGCCTGCTGGTAGAAGAACGGCACATCTGCCTCCCGAGGGGGCAGGGCGATGTTGGCATCAGGAGGAGTATAGGCCCGCAGGAACATGGTGAAGTCCGCGGTATAGCCGCCCGCCATAAAATAAACGCTACGCCAAATCCCGTGCCGCGAGAGAAACCGGAGAGATGTCCGAAGGCTCCAGTTCGTTTCTTGCAGGGTGCGGCTGGACTGAAAGAGAAGGAGAAGAGCCCATCCAAAGCCGATGGCCAGAAAGAGCCGGCGATTTGCCATCAAGGAAAACCTCCGCGGTGTCCTCTGGAAGGGCCGTTAAAAACCGCAGGCGGCTCTCAAAAGCCGCCTGCGGTTTCCTTGTTCCGGGTTACTCAGGGGTCATCGTCAGTGCCTGCCGTACATCGACTTTAATCCCTGGTCCCATGGTAGGGGCCAGGGTAATGCGCTGGATGTAGGCCCCCTTGAGCCCCTCGGGCTTGGCTTTCTTGAGGGCATCCACCACCGTAGCGAAGTTCTCCAGCAACTGTTTATCGTCAAAGGAAACCTTCCCAATCGGAACATGGATGTTACCACCACGGTCCACTCGATACTCCACACGACCGGCCTTGGCCTCCTGGATGACCCGAGGCAGGTCTTCAGGTTTGACCACCGTACCGGCCTTGGGGCTGGGCATCAGTCCTCGTGGGCCCAGGATGCGGCCCAGACGTCCCACTTTGGGCATCATGTCCGGCGTGGCGATGGCGATGTCGAACTCCAGCCAGCCATCCTGAATCTTCTTGATCCATTCATCGCTGTCTGCGATGTAATCCGCCCCAGCCTCCTTGGCGATGTTGGCCGCCTCCCCCTGGGCGAAAACCAGAACCCGTACCTGCTTCCCGGTACCATGGGGCAGAACCACAACACCCCGCACTTGCTGGTCGGCCCGTCGCGGGTCCACGCCCAGGCGAAAGTGGGCTTCCACCGTGGCATCGAAGTTCGTGTACGCGACTTCCTTGGCCAGGCGGACTGCCTCTTCAGGACTGTATTCTTTGTGTCGGTCCACCTTTTTGAGGGCTTCCAGGTACTTCTTTCCTCGCTTCGGCATGATTCACCTCCTGTGGTGCGAGCGGGCCCATGCAGGCCCTCCCACGGATTAGTCGACGATTTCAATGCCCATGTTACGGGCCGTACCTTCAATCTGGCGTATAATGGCCTCAATATCGTCGGTGTTCATGTCGGGCTTCTTGATTTCCGCGATTTCCCGCAATTGCTGACGGGTGACCTTTCCCACTTTCTCTTTCGGCGGTCGCGAGGCGCCCTTCTCGATACCCGCCGCCCGCTTCAACAAGAAGGATGTGGGCGGCGTCTTGAGTTGCATGGTGAACGTGCCATCCTGGTAAATGGTCACCACCACGGGGATGATCATCCCCTGCTTGTCCCGGGTCTTCGCATTGTATTCCTTACAGAAGGCCATCAAATTGACACCATGAGGCGCCAAGGCCGGCCCCACCGGCGGCGCAGGACTGGCCTGTCCGGCCTGCAATTGCAGTTGCACAATGGCTTTCACTTTCTTCATAGTCCACACTCCCAAACGGTGGTTTTGGCGGGGGAACCCCTCCCACCGCTCACAGCCCTGCATTGTAGCACGGCCTAAAAAGGGAAGCAAGCCCGGCAAAGGCAAAATCCACCCCATACCGTATCCGATGAAAGATCCGGGAGACCTCTGGGTTGGCGACCCTCCCATTTTAGCCCCAAACCGGAAGAAGCGCGCTCGGATGGTATACTGGGAGCCAAGCATCCCTGGCCTCACTCGTTTGTCATACTGCTGTATGCCTAGCAAGGGAGGTGTCCCAATATGCCCTGGGACCAAGAAGTGGATTTTTTAGTGGTTGGTTCGGGTATGGGTGGGATGGCCGCCGCCCTGACTGCCCACGCGGCCGGTATGAAGGTGCTGGTCGTGGAGAAATCCCCCACTTACGGGGGCTCGACAGCCCGTTCCGGCGGCGGAGTTTGGATCCCCAACAACCTACACCTTAAGATGGAAAGCACCGAAGATTCTTTCGAAAAAGCCGCTACCTACATGCGGGCTACCGTTGGCGACCATGTACCCTGGGAAAAGCAGAAGATGTTTCTCCGGGTCGGACCGGTGGCGCTGGCCTGGATGGAGGCCAACACAGAAGTGCGCTTTCAGCGTATGAAAGGGTACCCTGACTACTATCCGGACCGCCCAGGCGCGCTGGCCGTCGGGCGCGCGTTGGAACCCGTACCCTTTGATGGCCGCCGGTTGGGGAAACACCTGGCCCAACTCCATCCTCCGGCCTTCCCCACGCGCGGCCTGGTGATGACAGCAGTGGAATATCGTCGCCTGGTGCTCTTCATGCGTACATGGAAGGGACGGATGACCGCGCTTCGGGTGGGGCTCAGAGCGCTCTGGGGCCGTTTGACCAGTCGCCCCTGGCTGACCCTGGGTCAGGCCTTGGCCGCCCGTCTCCGGTACAGCCTCTTGCGCTGGGACATCCCTCTATGGCTGGAATCTCCTTTGGAGGACCTGGTTTTGGAACAGGGTCGGGCAACCGGAGCCGTGGTCCGTCACAAGGGCAAGCCCGTGCGTATTCGAACCCGACGCGGGGTCTTGCTGGCCGCGGGCGGCTTTCCCCACAACCCGGACATGCGCCGCCAATACCTCCCCGCGCCCACGGATACCCGATGGTCGGTAGCCAATCCGGCGAACACGGGGGATGCCATTCGCATCGCCATGGCCTATGGCGCGGCCGTGGACCTGATGGACGACGCCTGGTGGGGCCCCGTATCCCTGCCGCCGGACCTGGGCACGGCCTTCTTCCACGTCAGCGAGCGGGCCCTTCCCGGTTCCATCATGGTCAACCAGCGGGGACGGCGCTTCGTCAACGAGGCCGCGCCGTATATCGACGTGGTGCACACCATGTACCGCCTGCACC
>WFUL01000258.1 GCA_015484985.1 Anaerolineales bacterium
CCTCTTTGGTGACGACCACGGTCTTGACCACCTCTTTGGGTTGACAGGCCGCCACCAGCAGCAGTGCGAGCGCCATGAAAAAGAGTAACCAGACATTTCGACGTTTCATTGTGCTCCTCCTTCCGAAAGGGTTTTAAACGCTTTCGAGACAGCCCAGCTGTCTCATTAGATGGTTAACCAGGGCGGCGGGCAAAAGTTTCACTTTTCCCACGAAATTTCGCGTAACGAAACACACCAAAGCCACCACTGGTGGGCCAAGATTGTAACATGAGTTGCTGCACCTGTCCACGATGAATTTTTGAGGATCCTCACACATGCAGTGTCCGAAGCACTTCCCATGCCGCTCTCACAATACAGACAGCCCTCTGCCTTTCAAAACCCTATGCGTCCTCCAAAAGAGGCTCTCCGGACAACGCTCAAGACCACCTTTCAAACATCCCGTTCTCTCGGTTTACCCCAGCCTCCACCGCCCGGCGTTACCACCCGTATGCGAGCCCCTCGCCTACCCTGGAAGGACACCTTCCCCGGTAACACGATGGCTTCCCCCTGGCGCGGAAGGGTGATCAGCGGCTCCGCCAGGGTCTCTTCGGGAGCGGGAATGTACAGGTTTTCTCCCTTTGCCCCCGGTGCCCCACCGTGCAGACCATAAGGAGCGTGCCGGCGCCGTTCGGTGAGCAGGGTCACCGTGGCATCGGTCAGCAGTTCCACTTCCCGCACCACGCCATCGCCTCCCTGGTGTCGCCCGGCGCCTCCCGAACCCCGTCGCAATGCATAACGGGTGACCCGCAACGGGTACGCGTACTCCAGGGCTTCGGCCGGGGTGTTCAGAGTGTTCGTCATGTGCACGTGCACACCCGAGAGACCATCGGCCCTGGCCGACGCACCCATACCGCCCGCGATGGTTTCATAGTACGCAAAGGACGCTCCGGTGCGTGGGTCCACACCCCCTATGGTGAGGTTGTTCATCGTGCCCTGGGAGGCCGCCGGGACCACCTCCGGCAGGGCCTGGGCCAGCGCACCCAGCACCACGTCCACAATGCGCTGGGAGGTTTCCACATTACCCGCGGCCACGGCCGCCGGAAAACGCGCGTGCACCAGGGAACCTTCGGGCAGCACCACCCGTACCGGCCGGAAAATCCCCGCGTTGGTAGGTACCGCGTCGTCTTCCAGCAAGCACCGAAGGACGTAGAACACCGCGGAGAGGGTCACGGAACGCACCGCGTTGATGCCTCCGGTCACCTGGGGCGCGGTGCCCGTGAAGTCCACCTCCATCGCCTCCCCCTGCACCCGCACCGTCACCACGATGGGGATGTCCGTCGTACCGAAACCGTCGTCGTCCATGTAATCCACGAAGGTGTACGTTCCGTCGGGAATGCGCCGGATGAGGTCCCGCACCATGCGCTCCGCATAGTCCTGCAGGTAAGCCATGTACGTCGTCAGGGTATCCGTACCGTAACGGTGGGCCAGTTCCTGCAGGCGACGTATCCCGATACGCTGCGCGGCGATTTGGGCCGCCAGGTCTCCCAGACGTTCCCCCGGAGTACGGCTGTTCCGGGTGATGAGGTCCAGCACGGCCTGTTGGACTTCCCTCTGCGCCTGGATTTTCACAGGAGGGATGATGAGGCCCTCTTGATAGAGTTCCCGGGCCAGGGGCATGGAACCGGGGACCATCCCACCCACATCCGCGTGGTGGGCCCGGCTGGCCACGTAACCCAGCAGACGACCCTCCAGGTACACGGGCGCCACCATGGTCAGATCGGGCAGGTGGGAACCGCCGAAATAGGGGTCGTTGAGGACCACGATGTCGCCTTCCTCCAGGTGGTCGAAGCGCGCCAGCGCGGCCTGCACGGAGAGAGGCATGGCCCCCAAATGGACGGGGATATGCGCGGCCTGGGCCACCATTTCCCCCCGGGCATCGAACACCGCGCAGGAATAATCCCGGCGCTCTTTGATGTTGGGGGAATACGCGGTTCGACCCAGGGTGGCCCCCATTTCCTCGGCCACCGCGGTGAGCATGGACTTCATGACTTCAAGCAGTACGGGGTCCATGTGCCCTCCTTCACCCGCGCTCGAAGACCAAATTCCCCCACCGGTCCACCCAACCCTGCCATCCAGGAGGCACCACGGTGGTGGCGTCTTCCTGCACCACCAGCGCCGGGCCCCGCAGGCGATGACCGGGACGCAACAGGTCGCGGTCGTACACCGGCGTGGCAAGCCACTCCCCGCCAAAACGCACCCGTTGTTGGCCCACCCGGGCGTCACCGGGGTCGGGGGAAGGGGCTTCCGGATAGGCCGGTGGGGATGGCTTGGGCCGCACACCGCGCGCGGTTACCCGCAGGTTGACCACCTCCACCGCCGCATCGGGCCGTGCGTATCCATAGCGCCGTTCGTGGGCTTCGTGGAACGCCCGGGCAATGCCTTCCGGGTCGAACGTGGTCAGGGGCACGGTCAATTCGAAGGACTGGCCCTGGTAACGCAAGTCCAGCGCGGGCTCCAGGCGAATGCGCCCATCGTCGAAGCCTTCGTCCCGCAGTTCCTCCCGACCGCGAGCCAACAGGGGCGCCAGAGCCGATTCCAGGTCCCGGGCGGTGACCCGGTGAAGAAGCCACATGACGGTGCGGGAGTAATCCCGCACGAAATCGGCCAGGGTGAGCCCCAGGGCAGAGAGCACGCCGGGGTATCGCGGGACCAGGACCCGGGGGATGCCCAGGGCTTCGGCCAGGGCCATTCCGTGCATGGGCCCCGCGCCACCAAAGGGCACCAGGGTGAACCGCCGGGGGTCGAAACCCCGCTCGATGGAAATCACCCGGATGGCCTGTTCCATTCGGGCGTTGGCCACTTGCAAGACCCCTTCGGCCAGGGCTTCCACCGTCAGACCCAGGGCCCGGGCCAGGCCTTCGGCCACCCGATGGGCCGCGTCCACGTCCAGGGTCATGCGACCGCCCAGGAACCGCTCGGGGACCAGGCGGCCCAGAAGCAGGTTGGCATCGGTGACCGTGAGATGGTTGCCGCCACGGCCGTAACAGGCCGGACCGGGCTCACTTCCCGCGCTCTCGGGTCCAACCCGCAAGGCGCCGCCCGGGTCCCGATAAGCGATGGAACCGCCTCCCGCGCCCACGGTGTGGATGTCCATCATGGGCACCCGGAGGGGCCATCCTTCAATGCTGCCTTCGGTGGTGCGGCGAATCCGACCGTCGGCCAGGGACACATCCGTGGAAGTGCCGCCCATGTCGAAGGTGATGATATGGTCGTATCCGGCCAAGGAAGCCACGTGAAAGGCACCCGTCACGCCCGCCGCCGGGCCGGAGAGGATGGTGCGCACGGCCTCGTCCATCGCCCGCCTGGCGGTGAGAATCCCCCCGGACGACTGCATCACCCACAAAGTGGTGTGACCGCGGCGGATCAGGCCCTCCTGAAGGCTTGTCAGATACCGGGCCATGATGGGCGAGACGTAGGCGTTGAGCACGGTGGTGGAGGTGCGCTCGAACTCCCGGTATTCGGGAAGGATGTGGGAGGAGAGGGACACGAACAGGCCCCGCGCTCGGGCGCGCTCCCCGATGAGACGTTCGTGCTCGGGACGAAGAAAGGAGAACAAAAGCACCACGGCCAGGGACTCCGCGCCCCGGGCGACGACCTCGTCCAGCACCCGGTCCACCTCTTCCGGGTCCAGGGGCAGGAGCACCTCACCCCGGGCCGAGACCCGCTCCCGGACCTCGAAGCGCAGGTCGTCGGGGACAGGCACCCAACGGGTTGGGAAGGAGAGGCGGTAGAGATGGGGACGGTTCTGGCGTCCCAGGACCAACACATCCCGAAAGCCCGCGGTGGTGATGAGCGCGGTGCGCGCACCCCTGTGTTCCAGCACCGCGTTGGTGGCCACGGTGGTGCCATGGGCCACGATGGCCTCGCCGGGAACGCCCAGGGCGTCCAGGCCCTTCAGGAAGGCCACGGCCGGATTGGACCGGGTGCTCAGCAGTTTGAAAATGCGCATCTCCTCCCCGGCCCGGTACACCAGGTCGGTGAAGGTGCCCCCGATATCCACGCCGACGATGGCGGGCATGGGAACCTCGTTACATCCGGAAGACGCCGAAACCGCCTTCCTGGTAAGGGGATTGCAACACCACCTGCAGGGCCAGGCCCAGCACGTCCCGGGTTTCCGCGGGGTCTAAGATGCCGTCGTCCCACAGGCGGGCCGTGGCGTAGTAGGGGTTGCCCTCCCGCTCGTACTTCTCCAGGATGGGCTTCTTGAAGGCCTCGGCCTCTTCGGGGGTGAAGGGCGGCTTGCCTTCCCGCTTGCGCTGGTCTTCCTTGACCGTGAGCAGCACATTGGCCGCCTGCTCGCCGCCCATCACGCTGATGCGGCTGTTGGGCCAGGTCCAGAGGAAGCGGGGTTGATAGGCCCGGCCGGCCATGGCGTAGTTCCCCGCGCCAAAGGAGCCGCCGATGATGACGGTGATTTTGGGCACCGTGGCGTTGGCCACCGCGTGCACCATTTTCGCGCCGTCCTTGGCGATGCCCCCGGCCTCGTACTCCTTGCCCACCATGAAGCCCGTGATGTTCTGCAAGAAGAGCAGGGGGATGCGCCGCTGCTGGCACAATTCAATGAAGTGGGTGCCCTTGAGCGCGCTTTCGCTGAAGAGCACGCCGTTGTTGGCAATGATGCCCACGGGATACCCGTGGATGCGGGCGAACCCGGTCACCAAGGTGGAACCGTAGCGGGGCTTGAACTCGTGGAAGCGGCTGCCATCCACCAGCCGGGCGATGACTTCCCGCACGTCGTAGGTTTCCCGGAAGGTGCGGGGCAGCACCCCGTAGATTTCTTCCGGAGGATAGAAGGGGTCTTCAGGCGGGGTCACGTCCAGGAAGTCCAGCCAGGAAGGGCCGGTGAAGGTGCGGGGCGGCAGCGCGGCCACAATATGCCGGGTGATTTCCAGGGCCTCCTCGTCGTTTTCCGCGTAGTAGTCGGCCACGCCGGAGATGCGGGTGTGCACGTCCGCGCCGCCCAGTTCGTCCGCGGTGACCTCCACGCCCGTCGCGGCCTTGACCAGGGGCGGGCCGCCCAGGAAAATCGCGCCCGTGCCCTTGACGATGACCACGTCGTCGCTCATGGCCGGCACGTACGCGCCGCCCGCGGTGCTCAGCCCCATGACCACGGCAATTTGCGGGATGCCCTTCGCGCTCATGCGGGCCTGGTTGTAGAAGATGCGTCCGAAGTGGAACATATCCGGGAACACCTCGGCCTGCAGGGGCAGGAACGCGCCGCCCGAATCCACCAGGTAGATGCAGGGCAGGTGGTTCTCCTCGGCAATCTGCTGGGCCCGCAGGTGCTTCTTCACCGTCAGGGGGAAGTAGGTGCCGCCTTTGACTGTAGCGTCGTTGGCGATAATCATGACCAGCTTGCCCGCGACCCGGCCGATGCCGGTCACGATGCCCGCGGAAGGCACGGGGCCGTACTCGTCGTCGTACACACCCCACGCGGCCAGGGGCGAGAGTTCCAGGAAGGGCGAATCCGGGTCCAGGAGCCGACGGATGCGCTCCCGCACGAAGAGTTTGCCCTGCTGCGCGATGCGCTTGTGGTACTTCTCGGGCCCGCCCTTGCGCACCTGGGCCAGCCGGGTTTTGAGTTCCTCGGCCAGGGCCTGGTGATGGGCCGCGTTGGCCTGAAACTCAGGTGATTGCGGGTCCACGTAGGTGGGCAGGGGTGGGACGCTTTCCCAAGTCATGGATTCCTCCATCGCCGTTGGCCGTTGGTCGATGGCTGTTCGTCGTTCGTCGGTGGTCGTTGGCCGTTGGCCGTTCGCTATCTGCTATCTGCTACCTGCTACCTGCTGACCGCCGACTGCTATCTACTCACCGCTCCCATCACATTCCCAAAAGCCCGGCCAGGGGACCCAGGGCCTGTTGCAGGGCGGCCATCTTTTCGTTGGAAATCCGCTGGGCCTCTTCCAGGGCCTGATTGAACGCGCTGACCATGAGGTCGGCCAGCATTTCGGGGTCGGCGTCTTCCATCACCTCCGGGGCGATGTGCACTTCCAGCACCTTGTGGTGGCCGTTCATCACCACCTTGACGACCCCGCCACCGGCCGTACCCGTGACCCGCACCTCTTCCAGCTCTTTCTCCATATCCGCCATTTGCTGTTGCAACTGCTGCAACATGGCCATAGGATCCAGTCCACCCAGGCCGCCGATTCCCTTAGGACCACGTGGTCGATACTTGGCCATCCATCACCCTCCTGAGTGCAAAACCTTGGCGAACACGAACGCAGTGCTATTGTACTCAAAAATCCGGGAAACCCTGTTCCGAGCCCAAGAGGGGGTCAGGCGTTTTTCATGCTCGAACAGAGGCTGTTTGTTGCAAAGACGCATTTCCGCGTTGTTGGAATAGTCCTGACCAGGTGGCTGACGGCCGTCGGCTGACGGCCGTCGGCGAATTTGGGTCTCGCGCCCGGTTAGGACTGCCTGCACGATTGTCCTGTGCACGAAAGGACTGGTATTTTCTCCGCCAGGACAAACAAGGGGAGTCCGAAACGTCGATGATGAGAACTTGAAAAACGCCTGGAGAGGGGGTCCACCCAAAAAGGGAAGGGCAGAGGGGCGGCGGTTTTCCGGGCCCGTTTTCTTGTACTTGCTTCCTCTGGCATGGGTCTACCCAGCCAGAGGTAAAGGCCAGAAGAGGGAGAGACCCTGGGCCACGGCCAGACCCACCACAATGCCCCAGAAGACCTCCCAGGGGGTGTGCCCGACGACCTCGTCCAGGGACCCCTGAGGAACACGGGGGTTGCGGAACACCCGACGCAAGAGCCGGTTCAACCACCGGGCGTGCACGCCCGTCTGCCGGCGCACGTTGGCCGCGTCGTAGAGGACGATGATGGCGAGCACCACGGCCAGGGCAAACAGCGGAGAATCGAAGCCCTCAAACAACCCGAGGGCATGGGTCGTGGCGATGATAAGAGCGGCGTGGGAACTGGGCATATGGCCGTCCTCGAACACCAGGCGCCAATCCCATCCACCCCCGCGCAATCCCTGGAACACGGGCTTAAGGGCCTGGGCCACCAGCATGGCGCCCAGGCCCGCCCAAAGAGCCGGATGAGGCAGGTAACCCGTCCAGTCCATGGCGTCCGTCTACCCGACCATCTACAGGGCCACCCGCTCCCGGTCGGCCAGTTCCGCGGCCCGTAAGGTGTTCTTGAGGAGCATGGCAATGGTCATGGGACCGACGCCGCCGGGCACGGGCGTAATCACCCCGGCCACCTCCTTCACCTCGTCGAAGGCCACGTCGCCCACCAACTTGTACCCCTTGGGCGTATCCGGGGCTTCCACCCGGTTCACCCCCACGTCGATAACCACCGCGCCGGGCTTGACCCAATCGGCCTTCACCATCTCGGGCCGTCCCACCGCGGCGATGAGCACGTCGGCCTGACGGGTTTCCGCGGGCAGGTCCCGGGTGCGGGAGTGGCACACCGTGACCGTGGCATTGGCCCGAATAAGGAGCAGGGCCACGGGCATGCCCACGATGTTGGAACGCCCCAGCACCACGGCTTTGGCTCCCTCCAGGTTCACCCCGGCTTCTTCCAGCAGGACCATAATCCCGGCCGGCGTGCAGGGGACGAACAAAGGCTCCCGGCCTTTTTGGGCCAGGCGACCGATGTTCACCGGATGGAAACCGTCCACGTCTTTGTGGATGTCGATGAGGCCCAGAATGCGCTCTTCGTCCAGGTGCTTGGGCAGGGGCAGTTGCACCAAAATGCCATGCACCCGCGGGTCCTGATTGAGTTGCATGATGAGGTCTTCGACTTCTTCCTGGGTGGCCGTTGCCGGCAGTTCGTGGGGGAAGGACTCGATGCCCACCTCCTGACAGGCCTTGCGCTTCATGCGCACATAAACGTGAGAGGCAGGGTCATCGCCGACCAATACGGTGGCCAAACCAGGCCTGGGCAAACCCGACTTGACCCGTTCCTCGACCCGCTGGCGAATCTCGGCCCGAATGCGGGCGGCCACGGCTTTTCCGTCCAGAATGCGTGCGGTCATGGAACACCTCCAGGGAAAATAACATTTCCTCCCGTCCCTGTCCCCGGGCCGGGCAGGCAGGGAAGGATGGTCCTTCTGCCTCAAGTATACGCGAGGCGAACGCCACTGGGGAGTGTCGGTGGTCATAAGATATCGCTCTTCATATTGTCGGGGCGGAAAACGGCCCCTCCTGGGTATACTACAACTATCACACCCGGCCGTAAGGAGGCATACGATGAAAATCTTCGTCGATACTGCTTTACTGGAGGAAATCCGTGCCCTTCACGCCTGGGGCATCATTTCCGGTGTGACCACCAATCCCACCCTGCTGGCCAAAGCCGCGGCCACCAATGTGCGGGACGTCATCGTTCAGATTTGCGAGCTGGTCCAGGGCCCGGTGAGCATGGAGGTGGTGAGCACCGACGCGGAGGGTATGGTGCGAGAGGCCCGGGAATACGCCTCCTGGCACGAACACGTGGTGGTGAAGATTCCCATGACGGAGGACGGCCTCATTGCCACCCGTCAACTGGCCGCAGAGGGCATCAAGGTCAACATGACCCTCATCTTCAATCCCAACCAGGCCCTGTTCGCCGCCCTGGCTGGCGCGACTTTCGTCAGTCCCTTCCTGGGACGGATTGACGACATCTCCTGGGAGGGCATGGACCTCATTCGGGAGATTGCCGCGGTCTTCCGCAACGACCCCCACATCACCACCCAAATCCTGGCCGCGTCCATCCGCCATCCCCGCCACATCGTCGAAGCCGCCAAGGCAGGCGCCCACATCGCCACCTGTCCGCCCCAGGTCCTGCGCAAAGCCGTCAGGCACCCGTTGACCGACATCGGCCTGGAGCGCTTTCTGGCCGATTGGCGCAAACTTCAGGAACAGGGGTAAGCAGAGGGAAACATAAAATGGATGGGGCGGCTTCGCCGCCCCATCCATTTTATGTACTCTCCCTTTGCATAGGCGAAGTGGGTATCCGAACCACCAAATTCTCACAAAACATGTCCAGCACGCCAGTTGACTTTTGCCTTCGGCCACGTATGATAACAACAGCGCACTTTGTAAACGTTCCATAAGAGAGACCGAGACCACGGCACTTGGGAGCACATTCCGCCTTTCCTTTTTGTTTGCCATGATTGAAGCATACAACCTCACCAAGTTCTACGGGACCCGTCCGGCCATTCAGGGGCTGAGTTTCCGCGCCGACAAAGGGGAAATCGTGGGTTTCCTGGGTCCCAACGGCGCGGGCAAGACCACTACCATGCGCATCCTGGCCACTTATCTGGCTCCCTCCCAGGGCACCGCTCGGATTGCGGGCTACGATGTCCTGGAACAACCCCTGGAAGTGCGGCGTCGCATTGGTTACCTGCCGGAACGCATCGCCCTTTACGAGGACATGCGGGTCCGGGAATATCTCCTCTTTATGGGGCGCCTGCGCCAGGTGCCGCGGCTCCGGCAACGGGTGGATGAGGTGTTGGAACGGGTGCAACTCCTGGACCGTACCGAGAGTTTCATCGGTACCCTATCCCAGGGCATGCGCCAGCGGGTAGGTCTGGCCCAGGCCATCCTGCACGACCCCGAGGTCCTCATTCTGGACGAGCCTACCCTGGGTCTGGACCCCGCGCAACGGGTCGAAGTGCGCCGCCTCATCACCGAACTGGGCAAAGAGCGCACGGTGCTCCTGTCCACCCATATTCTTCCCGAAGTGCAGCAGGTATGCCGCCGGGTCATCATCCTGCACAAAGGCCGCATCGTAGCCGAAGACACCACCCAGGCCCTGGGTGAACGCCTGGAAGGGACCCGGCGCATCTTCGTGCAGGTGGCCGGTCGGGAGGAACTCCAGCCCCTGCAAGAGCAACTGGCCGCCCTGCCGGGGGTGCTCGCGGTGGAACCGTCGGAGGACCACGGCCTGGAGGTCAAAACCCAGGCCGAGGTGGACTTACGTCCCCAGGTCGCCCGCACGGTGCTGGAAGCCGGATACGACCTGCTGGAACTCCGGGCCGTAACCCTGAGCCTGGAAGACATCTTTCTACAACTCGTCCGGGAC
>WFUL01000259.1 GCA_015484985.1 Anaerolineales bacterium
GGTGGTCATGGACATCCATTGTGTGACCCGCTGGAGCAAATTCGATACTGTGTGGGAAGGCGTTTCGGTGAAGGACCTCATCGAAACGGGATTGTTGAAACTCAAACCCACGGTCCGGTATGTCATCCAACATGCGGAGTACGGCTTCACCGCCAACCTGCCTCTGGAGGTCGTCCTCCAGGACAATTTCCTTCTGGCTACCCACTTCAACGGAGAGCCCCTGACGCCGGAGCACGGCTATCCTCTGCGGGGGGTCATCGGGGCCATCCCGGGGAGGGAAGACCTCAAGGTGACCTATTTCTGGAAAGGAGCCAAGTGGCTCCGGGGCCTGGAGTTCACCCGGGAGGACCGTCCTGGCTTCTGGGAACGGGCCGGTTACCACAACGAAGCCGACGTATGGAAGGAACAGCGAACCCAGTGGTAAAGAAAATACATTGATGGGGCGGCTTCGCCGCCCCATCAATGTATTATTTCCACTATCCGCGTGCAAGGGGTTCCCGAAGGGACAAGTCTATTTCACGAAATCCAAAATGGCCTGCCAGGCCTTCAGCCCGCCATAGACATTGGCCTCCCGCGAAACGCCCCCCAGCAGGAAGGGCGGCACCAGACGCACGGGGGGACGATAGCCGTAGAGCACCACGTGGCCCGCACCCTCCAGCACCACATGGGTGACCCGATGCCCTTTGCCGTGGGCTTCCATGCGCTCGACGAGGGCCTGGGCCATTTCCGTGGAGGGCCACATCTGGTCGTCGGTAGCGGAAATCAGGAGCAGGGGGCAGGGCAAGCGCTCCACCGGAATGTAGGCCTCTTGCGGGACCCCTCTCTTCAGCGCGTCCTCGAACACCGGGCGCAATCGCACCGGCTGGCCCACCATCATACGGGGGAATTCCCATGACCAGCCCCAGGAGGCGTAGGGCAGGTCCTGACCTTGATAGGTCCAGGCCGCGTAGGGGCGGCCCTGGGAGAAATCCAATCCGGCCCATAGCACGTGGCTGGGCATCATGGCGATGACGCCGGCCAGAGGCGGGTCCGCGTACAGGCCAGTGAGCAACGCGGCCTCGGAGCCCCGAGAACCGCCGACCACGTACACCCGTTCCGGGTCCACGCCGGGCTGTTCCCGTAACCAGGTGATGCCTTCCAGGAAATGCTCGACCGGAATGCGCCCCAGTTTCGGCGGAAGGGGGTCCACACCAAAGTAGGCCAGGGAGAAGGCCACCATACCGTGGCTGGCCCACCATGCGGCCCGGTCGGGATGATAGCCCCCTTCGGAGCCGCTGAGGAGCAGCACCGCGGGGAAGGGTCCTTCGCCCTGGGGTCGGCACAGCGCGCCCACCAGGCGTCCCTCACGGATGTCTTCGCAGGTGACCTCCGGGCTTTGCAGTCGCCGGGTCACTCGGGCCTGAGCCAGCACCCGGTCTCCCACTTCCACGGTGATGGTCACGGTATAGGCCGGCGAAGGGGGCTGGAAAAAGGGCACCCGCATGGGGCGTACCGGCCGCATGGACCAGAACAGGCCCATGGGGTCCGCGCTGGCGTACGTGCCCTGGAAGGGCGCCTGCTGGCTCAGGTCGACCACACCCTGGTCATCGGCTTTCCAGAGGCCCGCGGCGGCCCAGGTGCGTCCTTGGTCGTCCTTCGTGACCGCGCGCAGGCCCACCACCTGGCCCGGGGCCAGGCCTGTCACCCGGAAGACCTGGAGGGGTTCGTGGACCATGGCCTCTTGAGGGGCCACCTCCAGACGGGCTTCCCTGGCCGTGGAGGGGCTTTCCCACGAATGGGCGGCGATGGGGTCCCGCCAGAACCAGTCCCAGTTCCAGGCCCGGAAACGGCGCTGGCCGACCCACCACCAGAGAAGGGTGGCCAGCAGCACAAGACCCAGGACACTCAGACAACCCAAGGCGGAACCTTTCACCAGATGCATAAGTCCTCATCCAGGGTAATGGGGGATGCATTAAGAACGAGCGTGAGCCTATTATAACAACATTTTTTCTCGTGCTCAGGAAGCGGACGCAGGACATGAAAAAGGGGCGCGTTTGCCCACTTGTGAAGGGGTTAATAACCTGGGAACCCCAATGACCCTTCCAGGAAGAGCGTCAAGGGTTTGTATAATGGAAGGAAAGATGTCTCATCCCTCGGTTTCAGTCCAAGGAGGAGAAGGACGCATGACCGTGCAAACCTCCCCGGCTTCAGTGACCACGGAAAAGCCTCGGGTTCAGACGTATGCTCCACCCCAGGAGGGACCGTATCAACCCCAACACCCCATCCGCATCGTGACCGCGGCCAGCCTGTTCGACGGCCACGACGCGGCCATCAACCTGATGCGTCGCATCATGCAGGCCACGGGCGCGGAGGTCATCCACATCGGCCACAACCGTTCCGTCGCGGAAATCGTGAAGACCGCGGTGGAAGAGGACGCACAGGGCGTGGCCGTGACCTCCTACCAGGGCGGCCACATGGAATTTTTCACCTACCTGCGCCAGCGGCTCAATGAACTGGGCCTGGCCCACGTGCGGGTGGTCGGGGGCGGCGGCGGCACCATCCTCCCCCACGAAATCGAAGAACTGGCCCGCCACGACATCAAAATCTACTCCCCCGACGACGGCCGCTTCATGGGCCTGCAGGGCATGATCAATGACGTGCTCCAGCGCTGCGACTTCGAGCCCCCCGACATCTTCGCGGAAAACCCCGAACGCCTGGCCGACATCCTCAAGGGCGACCCCATCGCCATCGCCCGGGCCATCACCATCGCCGAAAACCACCCCGAAGTGTGGGCGCGGTATCGGGAGCACCTCGTCGGTCGTCGATCGTCGGTCGTCGATCGTGGAGTGGATGGCTCCCAGGCTGAGGTATTGACGGATGACGGACGACGGACGACGAACGACGAACGACGGATTCCCGTCATCGGCTTCACCGGCACGGGCGGCGCGGGCAAGTCCACGGTGGTGGACGAGTTCGTGCGCCGCTTCCTCCAGGAATTCCCCGACAAGCGGGTCGCCATCCTCTCCATTGACCCCACCCGCAAGAAGACGGGCGGCGCGCTGCTGGGCGACCGCATCCGCATGAACGCGATTTACAACCCGCGAGTCTTCATGCGCAGTATGGCGACGCGCGACGCCCAGGGCGCGCTTTCCCCCGCGGCCAAAGCCGCGGTGGACATCTTCAAACTCGCGGGCTTCGACCTCATCGTGGTGGAATCCACGGGCATCGGCCAGGCGGACATCGGCATCGTGGACGTGGCGGATGTGGCCGTGTACGTGATGACCCCCGAATACGGCGCGGCCACCCAGCTGGAAAAAATCAACATGCTGGACTACGCGGACGTGGTCATCATCAACAAGTTCGACAAGCCCGGCGCGGAGGACGCGCTCCGGGACGTCCGCAAGCAGTACCGCCGCAACCACCTGCTCTTCCACGTGAAGGACGAGGACCTGCCCATCTACGCGACCATGGCTTCCTACTACAACGACGTGGGCATGGATGTGGCCTATCGGGGCATCCTGGACAAAATCACGGAAAAGACGGGCGTGGCCTTCCCCACCCAGTACCCCCGGGAATACCGGCTGCCCGAAAAGAACTACCTGCTCCCGCCCGAACGCTCCCATTACCTGGCGGAAATCGTCAAGACCGTGGAGGATTACAACCGGGAGACCGAGGAGCAGGCGCAAATCGCCCGGCGCTGGCAGCAGACCCTGGCCGTGATGGAGGACCTGCGCCAGCAGGGCCGGGAGGACCTGGCCGCGGAACTGGAAAAGCGGGCGAAAGAACTGGAGGCCCAGCTGACCCCCGAAAACCGGGAGCTCCTGGCCCAGTGGGACGACCTCGTCGAAACCTACCGGCAGGAAGTCTTCCGGTACCAGGTGCGGAACCGGGTCATCGAACAGCCCCTGTTCCACGAGAGCCTTTCCCACAGCAAGATTCCCCGGGTGGCCCTGCCCAAATACGAGGACTGGGGCGAACGGCTCCGCTGGCTCCGCCAGGAGAACGTGCCGGGCCGCTTCCCCTTCACCGCGGGGGTGTACCCCTTGAAGAACCCCGAGGAAGAGCCCATCCGTATGTTCGCGGGGGAAGGCACCCCCGAGCGCACCAACCGGCGCTTCCACTTCCTGGCCTACGGGCATCCCTTCAAACGCCTTTCCACCGCGTTCGATTCGGTCACCCTCTACGGCCAGGACCCCGACGAACGACCCGACATCTACGGCAAAATCGGCAACTCGGGCGTGAGCGTGGCCACGGTGGACGACGCGAAGAAACTCTATTCCGGCTTCGACCTGGCCCACCGTCACACGTCCGTTTCCATGACCATCAACGGCCCCGCGCCGGCCATGCTGGCTTTCTTCTTCAATGCGGCCATTGACCAGCAGATGGAAAAGTACATCCGGGAGCACGGCCTGGAAGAGGAGGTCCAGGAGAAGATTGAGGCGTATTTCCGCGAGCGGGGCGTGCCCCGGCCTGTGTACAACGGTCCCCTGCCCGAGGGCCACAACGGCCTGGGCCTGATGCTCCTGGGGGTTCCCGGCGACGTAGTGGTACCGCGAGAGGTGTACGAGAACATCAAGGCCGAGACCCTGAAGCGCATCCGGGGCACGGTGCAGGCTGACATCCTCAAGGAAGACCAGGCCCAGAACACCGCACTTTTCTCCATTGAGTTCTCCCTGCGCCTCATGACCGACGTGCAGGAATACTTCGTGCGCCACGGGGTGCGGAACTTCTACTCCGTCTCCATCTCGGGCTATCACATCGCGGAGGCCGGCGCGAACCCCATCACCCAACTGGCCTTCACCCTGGCCAACGGGTTCACCTACGTGGAACTGTACCTGGCCCGGGGCCTGCCCCTGGACGACTTCCTGCGCAACTTCTCCTTCTTCTTCTCCAACGGCATGGACCCCGAGTATGCGGTCATCGGGCGGGTGGCCCGGCGCATCTGGGCCAAGGCCATCAAGTACAAGTACGGCGGCAACGAGCGGAGCCAGAAGCTCAAGTACCACATCCAGACCTCGGGCCGGAGCCTGCACGCGCAGGAGATTGCCTTCAACGACATCCGCACCACCTTAGAGGCCCTGTACGCCATCATGGACAACTGCAACAGCCTGCACACCAACGCGTACGACGAGGCCATCACCACGCCCACGGAGGAATCGGTGCGCCGCGCGGTGGCCATCCAGCTCATCATCAACCGGGAGTACGGCCTGACCAAGAACGAGAACCCCCTGCAGGGCTCCTTCTTCATCGAGTACCTGACGGACCTGGTGGAGAAACGGGTGCTGGAGGAATTCATGGCCCTGGATCGCCGCGGAGGCGTGCTGGGCGCGATGGAACGCATGTACCAGCGGGCCAAGATTCAGGAAGAGAGCATGTACTACGAATTCATGAAGGAATCGGGCAAACTGCCCATCATCGGCGTGAACACCTTCCTGGGCCCCGATGGCTCGCCCATTCAGGTGCCGGAGCAGGTGGTGCGCAGCACCGAAGAGGAGAAGCGGCAGCAGATTGAGAACCTTCGGGCCTTCTGGAAGCGCAACGAACGGGAAGCCGACTATTGGAAGGACCGCCTCCGCCAGGCCGCAAAGCGCAACGAAAACCTGTTCGAAGTCCTCATGGACGCGGTCAAATACCTCAGCCTGGGCCAGATTACCCAGGTGTTCTACGAGGTGGGCGGGGGGTATCGGAGGAATATGTGAAGGTTGGTCGTTAGCCGTTGGTCGTTGGCCGTCCGCCGTTGGTTGTTTTGCGAAAAGCACGAGCGTTATGGAAGGAAGACAATCGCACGAACATCCGAAGACGCTACAGCAAATTCGGCGTTGCATAGAAGAGGAGCTGAAGCGGGCAGGCCTCAAGGTGGTAAGCATTTATCTGTTCGGCAGCCGGGCCCGCGGTCAGGCGCGGCCGGATAGCGATTGGGACTTCTTGGTCGTGGTAGACCGCCCGCTATCTGGGCCGGAACGTCGCCGCATCACGGGGCGCGTGTTGGTGGCCCTGGCCCTGGCCGGTATTCCGGCGGATGTCATCCTCCTGCCCCAGCCCCGGTTCTTGCGCTACAAAGACGACGTAGGCCACATTGCCTACTACGCGGTGCGCGAGGGGTACGCGATATGAACCTGGAAACCGTGCGGGCCTGGATACAGAAGGCCGAAAGTGACCTTAAAGTCGCGAAAGACCAGATGAAAGAACCCAATCCGGCCACGGATGCTATCTGTTTTCACAGCCAACAGTGTGCAGAGAAGTACCTGAAAGCCTTTCTTGTTTTTCATGGCAAACTAGTACCCCGAACCCACAACCTTGCTTGGCTCATTGTGCAATGTGCGGAGTTGGATGAGGAATTTAGCCTTTTGCTCCAAAGTGATGTACCAACGCTCACTACTTATGCAGTGGAAGTGCGTTATCCCGATTTTGGTTCGGAACCTTTTCCTTCTGTGGCAGAGGCCCGAAAAGCCATTGAATTGGCCGAGAAAGTACGCGCCTTTGTCCGTGCCAGGATTCCAGCCGTTGTAGATTGAGAATGTCGAAGCACAGTTCTTCACGCAAAGCAGGGATATTGACGTGATACCTCAAACATCTCTCCCCGATTTGGAAACCGTCCTTCAAACCCTGCGTGCCCACCGGGAAGAATTGCAACGCCGATTTGGCGTGCGGCGTATGGCTATCTTTGGCTCGCTGGTTCGGGGCGAGGCTGGTCCGCAAAGTGATGTGGACATCCTGGTGGAATTCGAACCCGGACGGGGCCTGCTCAACCACGCTGGGTTGATGCTGTATCTGCAATCTTTGCTGGGCTGCCCAGTAGATGTGGTAACCGTCCGTGGTCTCAAACCACGCTTTCGTGAAAAAGTGCTGCAGGAGGCCATTGTGGTATGAGACGTCCTATTGAACGATTACGAGATATGATTGAAGCCATTGAGGCAATAGAGCGCTATGCCTCCCAAGGTAAAGACGTTTTTGAAAACGATGAGCTTATACAAGTCTGGATTGTGCACCATCTGGAGATTTTGGGCGAAGCCGCTGCACGTTTAGGCAAATCTTTTCACAAGCAATATCCAGAGATTCCTTGGGAAAAGATTGTTGCAATGCGCAACATTCTCATCCATGAATATTTCGGCATTGATTTACAAGAGGTATGGAACACCGTTGAATACGACTTGCCAGAGCTCAAGCAAGCGCTTCAGGCTCTCCTTCGTTCATTGAGCCTTGATGAAAATCTTGATGCATAAAGAAAGGTCAAAATGAGCCAAACCCCGTCCGAGTTACATGAAGCCCATCGCCTTGTTGAAGAAGCCCTGAACCAGGCAGGCGTCAGTCCAATGGCCATTTTTCTCTTCGGCAGCCGGGCCCGCGGTCAGGCGCGGCCGGATAGCGATTGGGATTTTCTGGTCGTGGTAGACCGCCCGCTATCGGGGCCGGAACGTCGTCGCATCACGGGGCGCGTGCTGGTGGCCCTGGCCCTGGCCGGTGTCCCTGCGGATGTCATCCTCCTGTCCCAGCCCCGGTTCTTGCGCTACAAAGACGACGTAGGCCACATTGCCTACTACGCGGTGCGCGAGGACCGCATTATGAGCCAACAGGCTATACGGCCATACAAAGAACAGGAGGAACCCCCATGCTTTTCAAACGCAAATCCCCCTTGGGCCTATGCTCCCTCTGCGGTCAGGTTTACTCCAAAGCCAGCATGGCCCGCCATTTGCGCAAGCACCTGAAGGAACGCCAGGGCAATATCCCCTTGGTCTGGCTGCGGGTGACCGACGCCACGCCCTGGTCCGTGCTCCCTTCCCAGGCCTTCTGGCTCGACCTGGAAATGCCCCTTGACCTGCCCCTGGTGGACCTGGACGACTTCCTGCGCGCGGTCTGGGTGGAGTGCTGCGGCCATCTCAGCCATTTCGTGGCCACCTACCAGGGCGCGACCATTTACTTTGAAGTGCACCCTGAAGAACCCATTCCGACCAAGGAAGACCTTGAGAAAGAGTTCCGGTTGGACAGGGATTCCATAACCGATCCGTCCGCGCCCTTATGGGTGCGTTTTGCCCAGGCCTTTCCCGGACCCGGAGGCACCGAGATGCCCGCCAATCTGTTCACCGTGGGGGACCTGGCGCAGGTGGTCGACAAGTTCGTCTACGAGTATGACTTCGGCACCACCTCCCGGTTGGACCTCCGAGTCCAGGCCCGCTACACCGGTCCCCGTCCTGAAGGAGAGCCGGCTATCCGCGTGCTCAGCCGCAACTTCAAGCCCCGCATCCCTTGCGATGTGTGTGAGAAGCCCGCCGAGTTCCTGGCCGTGGACGAGGAAGGGTACTACCAGGCATTATGCAAGCAACACGCCGACGAAGCTTATGACAAAGGCGAAGTGGAATACCTCTACCCCCTTGTCAACTCCCCGCGCACCGGGCTGTGCGGCTATGAAGGCTCGTACGAGGCCAAGTGGAAATTCGAAGTGCTTCCCCCGGAATGAGAGGTGGCCCATTCGGAATCCTTCCCATAGAATCGCGGGGAACACGGGTTGAATCGTTGCGGCCCTATGGGTGTTTTTATGTTCTAACCAACTCACACAGAGACACGGAGAACACGGAGGAACCGTTGGGGAAGCCTAAAATTTTCTCTGCGTTCTCTGTGGCTCCGTGTGATTTCGAAAAACGGGTGGCGACCCTATGGGGCGCCCTTCCAAACGGAGGCATGAACCCATGCTTTCCCTTTCCGAAGAAGACATCCGCCAGCGGGCGACGTCCCAATCCTGGGCGCGTGGCCTGAAATATTTCAGGCAGGGTCACGTGGTGCGGGCCCTCTGGCGGGGCGACGTGTTCACGGCCTGGGTCCAGGGCAGCGAGTACGAACCCTACCGGGTCACCGTCACCTTCACGCCCGAGGGCGCCATTGCTTCGGCCCACTGCACCTGCCCGTATGACCGGGGCGGCGATTGCAAGCACATCGTGGCCGCGTTGCTGTATCTGGTTCATCATGGGGAAGAGATAGAAAGGCGGCCGCCCCTCCAGAACCTGCTGGAAGGCCTGTCCCGCGAGCAGATGGTGCAGATTCTGTTGGAACTGGCCCGGGACTTCCCCGACGAAGTGGCCGAATTGGTCGAAGATGCCGCCCAGGCTGCCCAGGCGCGCCCTTCCCCCGAGGCCGAACCAGGAAATGTACCCGCCTCCGAACTGGCCCGCCTGCGAAGCCGCATCAAGCGCGACTTGCGCGCCGCGGCCCAGAACTTCTACGGCGCCTATTACGAGGGCTGGGACTTCGAGGAAGAGGTGAGCGAAGTCCTCCGCCCCGCGCTGGATTGGGTAGACGAACTCCTGGAAAGCGGCCGGCTCCGCGAGGTCCTCACCGTGCTGGAGGCCGCCACCGAAGCCTGGATAGAGGCTTGCGACGACTTGGGCTATACCTTTCGGGATGTGATAAGCGATTTCGTGGCCGACGAACCCAACATGGAGCGCCTGGGGCAGCAATGGGCCAGGGCCCTCCTTAGGGCCGACCTTTCCCCCGAAGCGCGCAAGGCCTGGGCCAAAAAGCTCAAGGCTTGGTCGAAGACCATGCCTGGCGGCGAGGCCCTGAAGATTGCCGTCACCGCGGCCGAGCAGGGATGGGACTATCCGCCTCTGGTGGCAGCCATGCAGGGCCACATCACCGCGAAGGGCGCCTGGGCAGGGGAAGCCCCGTACTTCGCCGATGACCTGGCCCGCATTCGCCTAGAGATTCTGGAACGCCAGGGGCGCGTGCAGGAATACCTCAACCTGGCCCAGGCCGAGGGGCAGTACCACCTCTACGTACGGAAACTGGTGCAGCTGGGCAAGTACGATCTGGCCTTTCGGAAATCTCTCGAGCTTCTTACCCATCCGGAGGACATCCTGGATGTGGCGCGGGCCTTCTGGGAGCGCGGCCAGACCGAGCAGGCCCTGGTTTTGGGCGAGCATGGTTTGGGATTGGAATCCCTATGGCCTGGCCATGAGGCCCAGCTGGCCCAGTGGGTACGCGATCGCGCGGAGGAAGCCGGCCGCCTTGACCTGGCCCGCCAGGCCGCCTGGAAGGCCCTTGCAGCTTCGGTTTCGGTGGCAAATTACCGCCGCCTGGCCCGTCTCTATGGCGATGCGTGGCCCCAACATCGGGAAAAGGCTCTGGACATTGTGGAAGAAGAGGGCGATACCATCGCGGTGGACATCCTGTTGCGTGAGGGGGAATACCGCCGGGCCATGCGCCTGGTCGAAAAGGAGCATTGGTGGGAGAGCACGTCCCTGGTGAAAGTCATCCACGCGGTGAAGGAGAAGGAACCGGAATGGGCCTTTGCCCAGTGCTAACGTCAGGCCGAAGAAATCATGGACGCCGGCCGCTCTTCCGAGTACGACGTGGCCGTGGAGTGGTTGCGGTTGGGCCGGGATATCCTGGTCGCCGCGGGCCAAAAGGAACGGTGGAATGCTTACCTGGCCCACCTGCTGGAGAAGCACTGGCGAAAATACAAACTGCGCCCCATGCTGAAGGAACTGGTTTTGGAGGAAGGACAGGATAATTTGTGAGGCCTATAAGCCACTGCTCTCCGCAGACGCTTCTCAGCTTTTTGTACTTTTGAAAACAACCGGCACAGGACCGGTCTGCATCGCCAGGGGAGCCGGCTTCTCTCCGATATGACCACCCTGCGTCAGGCCCTCGGTGTGCTTGTGGATGAGTCTCGCCTCTATGCCCTGCAGGCTCTGGACCATAAGCGGATTCGTCTCATGCGATATCGGTTGCTCTTTCATCTGGAAGCCATCACATAGTTCGCTGCTCGGTTCACCACAAACGAGGTGTACCGCCAAATTTCTGTTACAATTTTTCGAAAGTCCAAAGCCTTTGGAGCGTCTCCATGCTTCCTAAACCCGGAGACTTGATTCAGAGTCCCCGTTGGCCTGAACCGGTAGAAGTCAAACTGGTGGAAGATTTGGGCCCCTACGTGCGCATTGTGGGCCAGATGCGCCCTTCGGGACATCACGTGGACCAAATGGTCCCGCGGTCCGATTTGGACGGTCTTCGGGTGGTCCCATTAAGCGCCGACTTCACCGCATCCTCGCGGGAGCTCTTCCTCCGCCTGGAAGCCCTGCGGTACCGCTACGCCTCGCTGTATGACCCGCTCCTGGCCATGAACATCTCCAAAGTGGACCCCCTGCCCCACCAGATTGAGGCGGTTTACGGCTATGTGCTCAATCTCCCCCGCATTCGCTTCCTCATCGCCGATGACCCCGGCGCAGGCAAGACCATTATGGCCGGGCTGGTCATCAAAGAGCTCAAGCTGCGACGCCTGGCTCAGCGCATTCTCATCGTGGTGCCCGGTCACCTCAAGGACCAATGGCGGCGGGAAATGAAGGAGCGCTTTGAGGAGCACTTCATCGTCGTCGACCGGCGCATGATGGAGTCCCTGTTCGGGGAAAACGTGTGGTTGCGGGAGAATCAAATCATTACATCCATGGACTTTGCCAAACAGGATGACGTCCTGCGCGCCCTCGCCGCGGCCCATTTCGATTTGGTCATCGTGGATGAAGCCCATAAGATGAGCGCCTACCGATATGGGAACAAGATTGAACGCACGGCCCGTTATCGTCTGGGGGAGGTGCTCTCCCAAATCGCCACGCATTTGCTCTTTCTGACGGCCACACCCCACCGCGGGGACCCGGAGAACTTCCGGCTCTTCCTGGACCTGCTCGTGCCCGGCTTCTTCGCCACTGAGGACCTGCTTCAGGAATCCATCCAGAACCGGGATAACCCCCTCTTCATCCGACGTATGAAGGAAGACCTCAAGGACTTTGAGGGGCGTCCCCTCTTCCTGCCCCGGCATGTGCATACCATTTCCTTTCAACTGGAACGTGAATCCCCGGAGGAGCACGAGCTGTACGAGGCCCTTTCTCGGTACGTTCAAACCCAGTACAACAAGGCCCTGAGCAAGACCAAACGTCGGAACATCGCCTTCGCCCTGGTCATTCTCCAGCGCCGTTTCGCCTCTAGCACGTATGCCCTCTACCGTTCCCTGCAACGGCGGAAGAAGCGCCTGGAAGAGCTCCTGAGAATGAGCGACCCGGAACGACGGCGTTACTTGAAGCGCACCTTCCCCTTTGAATTCAATCTGGAAGAAGCCGAGGATGCCAGCGAGGCCGAGCGCTGGGCACAGGAGGAAATCTGGGAAACTCTCACCGTGGCCGAAAACCGTCGGGAACTGGAACGGGAAATTGAAACCATTGACCGGTTGCTGCGCCAGGCTGAGGCCATCATCCGTAAAGGGGAAGAAGTCAAACTACGCCACTTCCGCCAGGCCCTGGAGGACCTGGAACGCCGATTCCCTGGGGAGAAGATTCTCATTTTCACCGAGTCCAAGGACACCCTGGAGTATCTGGCGGGCCGCCTGCGGCAGTGGGGGTACAGGGTCACCACCATCCACGGCGGCATGAAATTGGAAGAGCGCATCCGCGCGGAAGCTGAATTCCGCAACGAGGCCCAGGTCATGGTGGCGACGGAGGCCGCGGGCGAGGGTATCAACCTTCAGTTTTGCCATCTAATGATCAATTACGACCTTCCCTGGAATCCCAACCGCCTGGAACAGCGCATGGGCCGTATCCACCGGTACGGCCAGACCCGGGAGGTCTACATTTTCAACCTGGTGGCCGCGGATACCCGCGAGGGCCGCGTCATGAAGCGCCTGTTCGAGAAGCTGGAGGAGATTCGGGAGGCCCTGGGCAGCGATAAAGTCTTTGACGTGTTGGGTGAGGTTTACTATGGAAAGAATCTGGCGCAGCTTCTGCTGGAGGCCGCGGCCAGCGCCCGCAGCCTGGACGAAATCCTGCAGGAAATCGACATTCAGGTGGATGAGGAATACATCCGGCGGGTGCGGGAGAACCTGGGTGAAAGCCTGGCTACCCGGTACATCGACTACACCCGCATCCGGGAAATGGCGGACCAGGCCCGTGAACATCGTCTCATCCCCGAGTACACGGAGGCCTTTTTCAAAAAAGGGTGGCAGGCCGCAGGAGGACGTTATCGGGAGCGCCGGGATGGTTTCCTGGCCGTGGAAAGCGTTCCCGCCGTCCTCCGCCGCATGGCCGAAGAGGATGACTTCCGCAAGCA
>WFUL01000260.1 GCA_015484985.1 Anaerolineales bacterium
CCGGTCCGGGCCGGGACGGGCGGGCCTGAGGCGTAAGAAAGCCCCCTGGATTTCTTCCGAGTAGACGGTACCCAAGAAGGGCAGTAGCAGGACCAAGATGATAATGAGAAAGACGGGACCGGGCTTGCGCATCGGAGTCACCTCCTTAGACCAGGTAGAGGATGAGGAACACGCTGAGCCAGACCACGTCCACGAAGTGCCAGTACAGCGCGCCCGCGGTAACGCCCCAGTGGTCTTCGGGTTGGTAGGCTCCTCGCCGGGCAGCCAAGTAAACCAGAGCCAAGATGAAAAGTCCACTCAACAGGTGCAAAGCGTGGCTTCCCGTGGTCAAGAAGAAGATGGAGCCATAAGGGGAAGATGGGTTGATCTCGCGAAAGGCGATACTCCACTCGTAACCCATTAGGGCGAGGAAAGCCACACCCAGGCCCATAGTCAACAACAGGTATCTTAGAAGTCCTCGGGTATCCCCATGGGCAATGGCCTTTTCGGCCCGGTGGACCGTGAGGCTGCTGAGCAAGAGCACGATGGTCATGACCCCCGCCAGGGTGATGTTCAGATTCTCGGGCTTGAACGTCCCCAATGCCAGAAGGCGATAGGCATGCAGGGCCAGGAAGAGGAAGGCCTCGGAGATGATGAAAAACCACAAGCCCATTCGGTTGATTTGCAGTCGGGTGTAGCCCCCTTCGTAAACGGCTTCATGGGAATGTCCGCTCATGGATGCCCTCCTTCGAGCCGGGAAAATGGCGAAGAGGTTACGACTCCACCGGAACGGCGGCATGCACGCCCGCTTCGGGAACGCCGTAGTCGTAAGGACCGCTGAGGACTTGGGGTACAGCCGGGAAGTTGTGCACGGGCGGCGGCGACGAGGTAGCCCATTCCAGGGTGCGGGCCCCCCAGGGATTGGCTTCGGCTACGGGCCCGCGCGCCCAGGCCATGACCATGTTGTAGAGGAAAATCAGGAAGCTGGCTCCCAGGATAAATGCCGAGATGCTCACGAACGCGTTTACCCCACCCAGTTCCGGGGGATAGTCACCGATGCGTCGGTTCATGCCGTGAAGCCCCAGCCAGGCCATGGGGAGGAACACCAGGTTGAAGAAGATGAACATGAGCCAGAAGTGGAGGCGTCCCAGTCGTTCACTGTACATGCGTCCGACCATCTTGGGATACCAGTAGTAAATGCCCGCGAACAACCCAAAGATGGCACCGCCGACGATGGTGTAGTGGAAGTGGCTGACCACCCAGAAGGTGTCATGTAGGTGCACGTCCGCGGGTAGGTCCGAGTTGAAGACGCCCGTGATGCCGCCGATAAGGAAGTTGAAGAGGCCCCCCAAGGCGAAGAGCATGGGTGTCTTGAAGCGCAGTTTGCCCTGCCAGAGGGTTCCCAGGGCCGAGAGGAAGATGAGGCCTGTGGGCACGGAAATGGATTCCGTGGTGGCCATGAAGGGGACGTGGAGGGTTTCCGGCATACCACTGGTGAACATATGATGGGCCCATACAGCAAAACTCAACGCAGTTACGCCACCGAAGCCGGCCACGGCCCACTTGTAGGCGAACAGCGGCTTGCGGGCGAAGTGGGCCAGTACTTCCAGCATGATGCCCCATGCGGGCATCATCATGACGTAGACCGCGGGATGGGAATAGAACCAGAAGATATGCTGGTAGATGAGGGGATAACCCCCGCGCGCAGGGTCGAAGAATGCGGTGTTGGCCACCCGGTCCAGCACGGTCATGAGCATGGCCACGCCCACGAACTGGGTTGCCGTGAGGGACATGATGGAGGTCATGAATATGGACCATACAAAGATGGGCAGGCGGCCCCAGGTCATGCCCGGCGCCCGCATGGTGATGATGGTGGTAAGGAAGTTGATGGAGCCGACCACCGAGGACAGTCCCCCGGTAAAGAAGGCCAGGTTATAGAACATCTGGCCGGGGTCGTTGGTGAGGGCCAGGGGGGGATAACCCGTCCATCCCGAATCCCAACCGCCGAAGAACGGACTGAGCAGGAGTAAGATGGCCGCGGGCGGCCAAATCCAAAAACTCAACGCATTCATGCGGGGGAAGGCCATGTCTTCGGCACCAATCATAAGGGGGACGAAGTAGTTGCCGAACATGCCGGGGATGGCGGTCACGGCCACCAACACCATGAGGAAACCATGCAGACTCATGACCCGGTTGTACTGGGCGAAATTGAAAATGTCCCGTCCGGGTTGCATGAGTTCGATACGCATCATCATGGCCAGGAGACCAGCCAGGAAGAACATCCCCAGGAAGGTGGCACCATACTGGATGCCGATGACCTTATGGTCGGTGGTGAAGCCGAAGTACCGACGCCAGCCTTCCGCCTGATAAGGACGCGGTTCTAACCCCAAGAACTCCCGCATCCAGGTGTCCCAGACCCCTACACCCAGCAACCACCCGGCCAGACCAAAAAGGTAGCCGACCAGGAAGACGGAGCCAAAGACCCAGGGCTCCAACCCTAGGACTCCCCGGATCAGAGCTGTCAAACCACCTCCGATCAAGAAGCCGATCACACCCCACATAAGACCACGGAATACCGGTAACATCCTACTCGCCTCCTTGGGTTAGCGGATTAAGTGCAACGTTCGTCGCATGAAGGATCTTTCGTCGCCTGTGCATTTCTCTGTTGAGGGCGAAGCCTTCATCGATCGCTTAGTGTCCATCACCTTGCTTCTCCATTCCTTCCATGCTGCCACCCATGGCTTCCTGCATTTGTTGTTGTTTGATCCAATCCTCAAACTCTTCGGGTTCGAGGATGACCACGGGCATGGTCATACGAGGATGACCGGTGCCACAAAGTTCCGCGCATTGCACACGAAAGACGGCGTCCTCTTCATAGGAGCCGGTTTCAGTGATGGTGACGTACATCGTGGTCACCACGCCCGGCACGGCATCCACCTTCATGCGCAATGCGGGAATCCAGAAGGAATGGATGACATCGTCGGAGGTCACCTCGAATTTCACCCGCTTGCCTGCGGGTAGTGCCAGTACCGGGTTTTCCTCAATGCGGGCGAAGCCAATGGGGCGTGATTTTAGGCTGACGCCATAATCGGGATAAGTGATGTGCCAGTGCCATTGGGCCGCGGTGACTTGAATCTCCAAGTCAGCCGTGGGATTGGACTTAAGGAACTTCCAACCCACGTAACCCGGATTGTAGAACAGGACCGCGGCCAGAGCGCTGGTCACCACCAACCAACCTACGGTGAAGGTGCGATGGGTGTAAATGGGCTCCCCGACCTCGGCTTCATCCCGGGCGCGGAAGCGCCAGATGCTGTATAGCATCACCACGACCACGAAGTTAAACACGGGGACGGCCAGCATGAGCAACGTTCGGATGGCCTGGTCGATGTGTTCGGCCTCCAGCGCGGCTTTTGGGGGATAGATGTCCAAGGTGCTGACCACATATTCCCCGACCAACGTTGCCAGAACCCACAAAAGGCCTACCAACACGACATCTCGGCGCATCATCACTCTCCGTTTTGGGATGGGGTGGGAAGACGGAAGGCGAACATGTTTGGATTGTGGAGAGGGGTGGTTGGTTCGTTCATCGCTCCTGCCGAAGTAACGGATTTTCCGCATTTATTATGAGCAAGTAGAAAGGGGAAAGGCCATCCTCCGATCAGGCGATCAGAAGGAGGAATTCCGGGGACGGCGGGTATGGCGATGTCACCCATTTGGGTGACATCCGGGCGGAAGGGGTGCGGAATGTGAAGGGATTACAGGCCGGCTTTGGCGGCCAGGGCGGCCAATTCGGCCCGGTTGGTTGCCCCCACCTTGCGCATGATCCGACGTAAGTGGGTCTTCACCGTGTTTTCGGAGATAACCAGGGCCTTGGCGATTTCCGCATTGGTGTATCCCCGAGCGACCAGACGCAGCACTTCACGTTCCCGGGGCGAGAGGCCGGACAGGGGCTGCGCGTTCAGGGTGCCTTCGCGCACATGGGTGACCAGACGGGCGGCGACTTCGGGAGAGAGCACCGCTTTGCCCTGATACGTGAGGCGGATGCCCTGAAGCACCTCATCGGGTGTGGCGTCCTTGAGCAAATAGCCATGAGCACCTGCGCGTAACGCGGCCAACAGGTCAGCGTCGGCATCGGAGACGGTGAGCATGAGGATGCGGGTTTGAGGCACCGCGCGGTGAATGGCCTCCGTCGCGGAGATACCTCCTTCTCCGGGCATGTTCACGTCCATGAGCACGATGTCCGGCCGGAGTTCGCGGGCCAGGGCCAGTGCGGTGGCGGCGTCTCCCGCGGCACCCACCACCTCGATGTCGGGCTGTTCGTTCAAGAAACTCACCAGACCCTGACGGAACAGCGCGTGGTCATCCACCACCAACACGCGGATGGTCCGCATGGGTGTCCTCCTGGGCATGCAGGCTGGCGGCGGGGACCCAAACGGCGATTTGCGTGCCCTCCCCGGGGCGCGCATGGATGTGGAGTTGGCCCCCTAAGGCTTGCACCCGCTCGGCCATGATGCGCAATCCGAAGCGTCGTTCTTCGTGGGCCACGCGAGCGGGGTCAAAGCCCACACCATCGTCTTGAATGTGCAGTTGAATGCCCTCCCGATGCCTGGAGAGGGTAAGGGTGACGCGAGAAGCGCGGGCGTGCTTGCGCACATTGGTCAACGCCTCCTGGACGACGCGGAGGAGTTGAATCTGGGGGGCCAGGGGGAGTTGAACATCCTCGATGTGCAGTTCGACGTGGAGGCCTGTGCGCAGGGCGAACCGGCGGGTGTAGTCTTCCAGGATGTCCGCAAAAGAACGCTGAGGGTCCGGCGTGAGGCGCAGACCCTCGATAGCCTCCCGCACTTCCTGGTAGCTTTCCTCCACCACCTGTCGCAGCAGGCTCATCTCCTGAACCAAGCGGGAGGTGTCCCCTTGTTGCTGCCACCGGTCCATCTGATAGAGTTTCCAGCGGATGTAAGCCAGGTTCTGGGCCAGGCCGTCGTGAATTTCCCGGGCCAGGCGGGTCCGTTCTTCCAGGATGGCCTGCTGTTCCAACTGGGCATATAACTGCGCGGTTTGGATGGTCAGCGCGATTTGGGCGGCAATGGCCGAAAGAAAGGTGAGGGTGTGGCGGGAGTAGGGCGATGTGGGCGGGCTGGCCAACAGAAGCACCCCCAGGCATCCTTCCCCCGTGCGCAAGGGCACCACGGCCAGCTGTTCGGCCTGCGCACCGGAGAGGAAGTGCCGGACCACCACCATGGGCTCTTGTTGGTGCAGTCCCTGGAGGGCCAGGCCATGCCATTCTTCCAGGCGCGCCTTCTCCATTCCGTGCCATGCCACCGGGCGGAGGTTTGGGGGTTCACCCTCGGTGAGGAACACCGCGCCCCGGTGGGCCTGGGCGACTTCCAGTGCGCGCTCCAGGATGGTTTGCAGGGTCTGGGTTAGATGCTGCGGCGAACGGTGAATGGTCTTCAGGCTGGCCAGGAGGTGGATTTCGCGCGCCCGCGCCCGGGCCGCGGCCACAGCAACGGCCAGCTCTCCGCTGACCGCGTTCAGTAACTGGAGATGTTCGGGAGGCAGTGGGGTTTCTGTGGACGGGCAGAGGTATAGAAACCCCACCGTGGTTTCCCCGTGGGCCAGACGCAGGCACAGGATGTACTCCTTCTCGTCCCGTAGCAGGTTGGGCACCAGCAAGGGACACCGGGTTTCGGTGTGGGCCAGACAGGAAGGACACCGCAGGCAGTAGGGGTCTTCCGTACGACTGAGGTGTTGCTCCAGGGCCGCGAGGGACAAGGGCGAAAATCCCCAGGCACCCTCCAGGGTAAAGCGTTTTGTGGCCTCATGATAGCTGAGGAACATCGCGGCCCGCAGAGGGACGATTTGCTCGGGAAGGTGCAGAACCATATCCACCAGGGTATCCCAATCGGCCACGGACACCAGTTGTCGGTTGATGTCATACAGTAAGGCCAAGCGACGCTGTTCCTCATCCCAGCGCTTCTGTGCTTGTTGCAGCGCGGTGACCATGCGGTTGAACGTTCGTCCAACGGTTCCCAGTTCATCGTTCTGGGGGATGTGGACCCGGATTGTGAGATTCCCCTGGGAGACCTGCTCCATGGTTTGCACCAAGCGCTTTAGAGGCGAAAGCACGGTGTAGTGGGTGATGCCCAGTGCGGCGACCACCAGGGCGCCGGTCAACAGGGTCAACAGCAGGATGCGCTGCACCAGGAACGCGCGCAGCTGGCTCAACAACGGGGGATAAGGTTTGGCAATGAGTACGGCCATGCGCGGGCCGTCGCTCAGGATTGCCGGGAAGATCCCGTAGTACACCGGGGTCCCTTCAATTTCCATAACGTCAAATGCCTCGGGAGAGCTGCCGTGGAGGACGGCGTCCAGATGGGCGTTCCACAGTCGCTTCCCCATCATGGTGGGCGTGCTGGAGAGACGAATCTCGCCTGTTTCGTCCACCAGGAAGACCAGGTGGTCTTGCATGAAAGTACCCGGGTCTTCCGATAAAGGAGCCAAACTCGCCAGTATGTGGTCGAAATCCTCAGGGGTTGTGGCCGTGCGTACCAAAGCCACCAGCAGGCGCGCTTCCCCCGCGATGTGGGTCTGCACGGTGTTCAAGAATACCCGGCGCTGCCAGAGGTAATCCGCCGCGCTCAAGAGAGCAAAAATCAAACCCACGCCCGCCAACAGGAAGAGGGCGATTTTCCAGATGAGGCTGTTCCGGACGGGTCTCCCACCGCCTGTCCGCTCACGGCTCATCGATGTGGACATCCTCACTTCCTTGGGTATATGAAAGGAGACCTGGTTTGGTGGAATCATTGTATCGTAAAGTATACACATCCCTAAGATGCCGGTCAAAGGGGACAAAAGATTGGATAATAGAGTGGTGGATGGATACAGCGGCGGCGAAGCCGCCGCTGTATCCATTATTTCTCTTCCCTCGGTCCTGGGCCCGATCAGGACGATCCATGGTTTGCAGAGATGGGTTTGGTTGGCCCATCCGACATACCCTTCGCCTGGGGTGAGAAACGGGTCGCGCTTGAGATATAGGTATACACCAGGGTGGAGGGGGTTGTCGGTGGCCCCAATCCTTCCGAAGCCTCGCGAGGCTGTGATACAATCTTGCCCCGATGAACGGGCATACGCGACGATTCTTCCCCACCTGGATGGATGGCGTGGGGGCGGTACTGTTGGGGGTGCTGGCCCTGGGAGTGCGTTTCGCCGTCCTGGGGCGGGACCCTTTAGCCCCTGACGAAGCGCGTCTGGCCCTGGAGGCCCTGGCCTGGACGCAAGGGCGGGCGCGCGCGTTGGTCTCGGTCCCCTTGTATCCCTGGTGGACAGGATTGCTCTTCTTCCTCTTCGAGCCAGGGAATTTCTGGGCCCGATGGTGGCCTGCGGTGTTGGGGAGCACGCTGGTCCTCTTGCCCTGGTGGCTCTTTCCTGAAACGCCGCGACGTTATAAGGTGCTGTTGTCCATGGCCCTGGCCCTGGACCCGGCTCTGGTGCAGGCGTCTCGTACGGCCGATGGCGCCACGTGGGCTCTTTCCTGGTGGTTGTTCGCCCTTGGCGCGGTCAGCCAGCGCCGCTGGACCCTGGCCTTGATTTTGGGCCTGTTGGGCTTCTATGGAGGGTGGTTGGGCTGGTGGAGCGCCCTGGTGTTGCTGGTCGCCCTCGGCCTTTGGGTCCGTTTGCACGGTCGCGTCTGGCGTGGGACCCGTCGTGTGGCCTTGGGGCCGGTGGTGGCCGGGGCCTGGGTCCTTTTCATGGGCCTGGGCCTCTATCGAGCGGGACTGGCGGGGTTGTTCCAGGGTCTTGTGGAGGGAACCCGGCGTTTGATGTCCCCTGAGTGGCCGACCGGTATGGCCCTATGGCCCTTCCTGGCCTATCAAGGGCCTCTGTTGGTGCTCTGGCTGGTGGTCACTTTTGTAGGGCTGCGCCGTGAGGAGCCTGAGCCCGTGGCCATGGCTGCCTGGGTGGGCTGGACGGGCGCTTTGCTTTGGTGGTTGTACCCCGGACGCCGTCCGGACCTGGCCATCTGGGTCAATTTGGGCCTTTGGCCTGGGGTGATATGGGGCGTGATGAGCTTGCGCTTGCAAAAACGGGGCCGGAGGGACATGGCCTGGTTGCTCACCGGGTTTCATTTGGCTCTGTGGGTTTTGGCCTGGAGCCAAGTGGCCTTACTCCTGCAAGAAGTCGGGCTGGGAACGGGTGCCCTTCTGTTGTGGCGTGGGGCTTTGCTGCTATTGGCCCTATTCCTCATCGGCTTGAGTTTCATGACCTGGACTACGCTACTCCCCGCCGGCCAAGTCCGAGATCACGCCCTCGCGGCTTTCCTGTTGGTCCTGCTTTTAGGACAGGCATCCGGTTGGGCACGAGTCTTGGGCCCGGCTTCTCAGCGGCTCTGGCAGCGGGAAGTGGCCTCTTCCCAACTCCGTGCTCTCCAGACCACTTGGGCCCAGTGGGCTTTGTGGACCTATGGACGCCCCGAGGAATTGGAGGGCTGGATAACCGTATCCCCGCAGGAGTGGCCGGAAGTACGTTGGGCCCTGCGTCATGTCCGTCGTGCGCGTTGGTTGCAGGCACCGCCGCGAAAACCGGATATCCCTCCGGAAGTCGTGGTCACCCTCAAGCCAAAAGGCGAGGGAAGGGACGTTCTTCCCCCGGCTCCATCCCTACCTTTCGATTCCCCGGTACCTTATCGGGCCCAGGATTTCATCGTGCGAGAAGAAGCGCGCCCCTTTGCTGGAGGGTTCCAGCAGGGTTTGTTATGGCTTCTCCATTTACAGCCGGTGTCCCTTCGGACCGACGCGGTGCTGTTCTGGTTACGAACGGATCGCTTTTTACAACCCTGAGTCATAAAAGGATGTGGGAGAGGAGTGGAGCCATGGGCAGACCCCTCATCATCGCCATCGACGGGCCCGCGGCTTCGGGCAAAACCACGCTGGCCAGGCGTCTGGCCCAGGAGCTCAACTATCTTGTTTTTGACACCGGCATCTTGTACCGGGCTGTGACGTGGCTGGCCCTGACCAGGGGCGAGGACCCTCAAGACGAGACCCGCATGACCCAATTGGCCCGCGCATTGGACATCAACCTGCACCCCGATCCGCAGACGGGAGAGACGCGGATCTATCTCCAGGGTCGAGATGTCTCCCAGGAACTCCACTCTCCTCAGGTGGATGCCTGGGTCTCGGTGGTGGCCGCGCACCCCGGTGTGCGCATGGCTTTGAAAGATGTACAGCGGCGCCTTGCCCTCCGGGGAGGCATCATTGTGGTGGGGCGGGACATCGGTACCGTCATCGTTCCTGAGGCCGATGTCAAGATTTACCTGGACGCCAGTTTGGAAGAACGGGCCCGTCGCCGCTATGAGGAGGCTCGGTCCCGTGGCCATCAGGTCTCTTTCCAGCAGGTTTTGGAAGACATGCGCCGTCGGGACATGCTGGATTCATCTCGGGATACGGCACCCTTGCGCCCGGCCAAGGACGCGTTCATCTTGAAGACCAACGGCCTGACCCCGGAGGAAGTGTTCGAGAGGGTCATGGCGGTTATTCGGGAGAGGACTTTATGAGTCGTCGGTATCAACTTCCCCATCGCGTGGGGTGGCATCGTTTCGTGCGGCCTACGCTCAAGTTCATTTTCTGGCACTTCATTTTGAAGACTCTTTTCCGTGTCACGGTCGAGGGCACGGAAAACGTTCCTCCCAAACCGCCCTACCTGGTCATTTACAATCACGTTTCCATCCTGGATCCGCCCATCGTCCTGGCGGTGTGGCCCATCTGGCTGGAGGCGGTCGCGGCTTCGGACGTGTTCCGTCGTCCGGCACATGCACCTCTGACCTGGCTGTACGG
>WFUL01000261.1 GCA_015484985.1 Anaerolineales bacterium
CAGTATCGAATTTGCTCCAGCGGGTCACACAATGGATGTCCATGACCACCTTGCGCCGGGGCAGGTGCAGGAACTCGTCCCAGGTGAAGCGCAAGGGCGTTTCCACCTCGCCCCAAATGACGAAGTCCCAGGTCGCCGGATTGAACTCGGGCACGGGCCCGTAGTGAAGCACGGGAAACTTCCGGGTCAGAGCCTGGCCGGGGGGCAGTCGTCCGGACCGGGCCATCTCCTGTTGTTGGGCAAAACGTTCCAGCATGTGACCATCCTCCGGATTTTTTCGCAAAGGTGCTTTTTGCATTATAATGGCACCATACGTGGAAAGCGCAAAAGTTTCCGGACCAAGCCGGACCTTCCCCCGGCGTGCCCGTGGGTCCTTCGAATGGTGAGGATAAACCGCAGGATTCCATCGTAAACAGGAAGGAGGAAGCCGCCATGCTGACATGGCCCGAAAAGGTGCTCTTTGCCCTGGCCGTCTTGCTCACGGCCTGGGTGGCGTGGAGGGAATTCCGCAAAGTCGTCGGTTTCATCACCCAGGGGCAGGGGACCCTGGACTGGTCCCTGGCCCGGAAGCGGCTGACGCAGGCTATCGTGGAGTGGATTACCCTGCGCCGGGTCTTTCGGATGCGCCTGGGCGCGGCCCTGCTCCATGGCTTCGTGGCCTGGGCCTTCGCCGCGTACCTGCTGGTCAACGTAGGAGACGTGCTGGAAGCTTACATTCCCAATTTCCACTTCCTGGGTACAGGTCTCATTGGTGGCGTCTACCGGCTGGTGGCCGACGTCTTGAGCGTCGCGGCCCTGGTGGGCATGGCCAGCCTGCTGGTGCGGCGCTTCATCCTGCGGGTGCCTGTACTCTTCGTGCGGGAAAACGTCCTGTTGCACCCTAAGGCCCGCGGGTCGGGTATCCAGAAGGATTCCCTCATCGTGGGCCTGTTCATTCTGGGGCACGTGGGTGCCCGCTTCCTCGGTGAAACCTTCCAGGTGGCCCGGGAGGGCGCGGACCCCTGGCAGCCTTTCGCCACCCTGGTGGGCCGTCTGTGGCAGGGATGGCCGGAAACGGCCCTGGTCGTGGGCGAGCATTTGGGCTTCTGGTTCGCCCTGGGCCTGATTCTCCTCTTCATCCCCTACTTCCCCCGCTCGAAACACATCCACCTCATCATGGCCTTCTTCAACTTCCTCTTCCAACCGGAACGCCCGTCCTACGGCGCTCTGGATCCCCTGGATTTCGAAGACGAAAGCATTGAGCAATTCGGCGCCAGCACGTTGAAGGACTTTTCGCAAACGCAACTCCTGGACGCGTACGCGTGCATCATGTGCATGCGGTGCCAGGAGATGTGCCCGGCCTACGGCACGGGCAAGGTCCTCTCCCCCGCCGCGCTGGAAATCAACAAGCGGTATTTGTTCAACGACGCTTTCATCGGAGCGAAAACCCCCGAGGAAATCTTCCAACTCCCCTTGGTGGAAAGCGTCATTCCTCCCGAAGCCTTGTGGGCCTGCACCGCGTGCGGCGCGTGCATCGAAGTCTGCCCCGTGGGCAACGAGCCCATGCGGGACATCCTGGACATTCGCCGGGCCCAGGTCCTCATGGAGAACCAGTTCCCCGAGCAGTGGCAGGTGGCCTACACCGGCATGGAGCGCACGGGGAACCCCTGGAACATCGCGCCCGAGGAGCGGCTGAAATGGGCCGAGGGCCTGGACGTGCCCACGGTGGACGAGAATCCCGATTTCGAAATCCTGTGGTGGGTGGGCTGCGCGCCGACCACCGAACCCCGCGCTCAGCGGGCCGCCCGGGCCTTCGCCCAAATCCTCAAGGCCGCCGGGGTGAACTTCGCGGTGCTGGGCACCCGGGAACGCTGCACCGGCGACGCGGCCCGGCGCTCGGGCAACGAATACCTCTTCTACGAACTGGCCTTGCAGAATGTGGAAACCCTGAACAGCGTCAAGGCCAAGCGCATCGTGACCTTATGTCCCCACTGTCTGCATACGTTGAAAAACGAATACCCTGCCTTCGGCGGGCATTACGAAGTGGTTCACTACACGCAGCTTATCCAGGAACTGGTGGCTCAGGGACGCCTGAAACTCACCCCCGAGACCCGGGAGGCCATCACCTACCACGACCCCTGCTTCCTCGGCCGTTACAACCGGGTTTTCGACGAACCCCGCTTCATCCTCACCCAGTTGGGCCAGGTGAACGAAATGCCCCTGTCCCGGACCAAGTCCTTCTGCTGCGGCGCGGGCGGCGCGCAGGTGTGGAAGGAGGAAGAAGAGGGCACCGCGCGGGTGAATCACACCCGCTTCCGCCAGGCCCAGGCCACCGGTGCCAGGACCGTGGCCGTGGCCTGCCCCTTCTGCATGATCATGCTGGACGACGCCCGCCGGGACCTGAAGGCCGAAGACATGCAGGTGCGGGACATCGCGGAACTGGTCGCGGAACACCTGCCCTCCAAGAGCCCTTAGGAGGGCATAGCCTCACAAACTTTTCCCGGGGTGGGCTTCCCATCAAGTCCACCCCGCTTTGTTTACCAAGCAGCCCACAGTTTGCCTTCTGGAAACATCCGGGCTCTCTCATCCCGTTTCCATCCCTCAGTGGAATGGATACCATAGCGGTTGTGGGCATGGATGGCACGATATATCGAAGAATTCAACGTGTGGGATATGCCCAGGTACGGGGCTTTTATCCTTTGCTGCACAAACTGGATCCGGACATATTGGTCGAGGTGTTGAATACCTGGTTGCAAGAAGTCACGGGACAGGAGGTGGAGCCAGTGCAGGTGTGGGCCGTGGATGGCAAGGCGCTGCGGAAAAGTCGCCGGCGAGGCAGGGGTCGGGAATGGCGGGTGTTGCATGTGCTGGAGCAGGCGGCAGGCAAGTTGAAGGCTCTGGGCTGGGTGAAGGAGCTCCAGGGCGAGGAGAGCCGACGGGTGGAGTTATTGTGGACGTTGCCGCCGCTGGAAGATGCGTTGCTGACCCTGGATGCAGGGAATATGAATCGCAGGGTGGCCACCGCGGTGGTAGCGAAAAAGGAAAAGATGTAGGCTGGATCAAAGAGGGGTCCTAACGGGAGACCTACCAGGCCCTCCTGGCCTACCGGGCGTAGCCTGAGGTCTGTGGGACAGGGACCCGGGGACAGCGGCAAAACCCCCCTTGACAGACAGGGCCAACCTGCGTATAAGTAGAAACACTATGATGGTGCAAGGCTTTTCCCCACGCGCGCTTTCCAGGCCAGCCCCTACTCGCGACAAGGAGGTACGGGGCCGGTAGGGCGTGGGTGAAAGCCTGCATCCAGCAAGGCGACGCTGTTTTGGGAACGTGAACGCCCTCCACCCCGGAGGGCGTTTTCTATTTGGACATTTCAACTGCGACGAGGAGGTTGGGAACATGCCCAAAGGAAAACCACGCAAGGGTGAGGTCAAAAAGGTGGTCCTGGCTTACTCCGGAGGACTGGACACTTCGGTCATCGTGCCCTGGCTCAAGGAGAACTACGGGTGCGAGGTCATTTGCTTCACCGCGGACATCGGCCAGGGCGAGGAACTGGAGGGGCTGGAGGAAAAGGCCCTCCAGAGCGGCGCGAGCAAGTTCATCCTCAAGGACCTGAAGGACGAATTTGCCGAGGAGTACCTCTTCCGCCTGCTGCGCTCCGGCGCAGCCTACGAGCGCAAGTACCTGCTGGGCACGGCCATCGCCCGGCCCCTCATCGCCAAGCATCAGGTGGACATCGCCCACCAGGAGGGCGCGGACGCAGTGGCCCACGGCGCCACGGGCAAGGGCAACGACCAGGTGCGCTTCGAACTCACCTACATGGCCCTGGACCCCCGCCTCAAGGTCATCGCCCCCTGGCGGGAATGGCACATCCGCTCCCGACAGGACGCCATCCAGTACGCCCGGGAACGCAACATCCCCATCACCGCCACGGAGCGCACCATCTACAGCCGGGATAGCAATCTGTGGCACCTATCCCACGAGGGCGGGCCCTTAGAGGACCCTTGGCACGAGCCCGATGAGTTCGTCTGGTTGCGCACCGTTTCCCCCATGAACGCGCCCGACGAACCCGAGTACGTGGACATCGAGTTCGAAAGCGGCACGCCCGTGGCGGTCAACGGCCAGCGCATGAAGCCCGCGCAACTCATCCAGTACCTCAATACCCTGGGAAGCAAGCACGGCATCGGCCGGGTGGACATGGTGGAGAACCGTTTGGTGGGGATGAAGTCCCGGGGCCTTTACGAGACCCCCGGCGGCACCATCCTCATGGTCGCCCACCGGGAACTGGAGTCCCTGGTACTGGACCACGCCACCCTGCAATTCAAGGACCTGGTGGCCCTGAAGTACGGGGAACTCGTCTACCAGGGCCTGTGGTTCAGCCCCCTGCGGGAAGCCCTGGACGCGTTCATCGACAACACCCAGGGTCCCGTCACCGGTGTGGTGCGTCTGAAACTCTACAAGGGCAACGTCATCCCCGTGGGGCGCCAGAGCCCCTTCAGCCTCTACCGGGAGGACTTCGCCACCTTCGGTTACGACGACGTGTACGACCAATCCGACGCGGAGGGCTTCATCCACCTCTTTGGCCTGCCCCTGAAGGTGCGAGCCCTGAACAAACTGCCCGTCGCGGGCCTGGACATGCCCAAACCCGACTACTCCCGCTTCAAGCGGGATTGATGTGCGGGCATCCTCGAAGATGCCCAAGGAGACGGCACGATGGATGAGGTCTATCGGCGGACAGCGGACGGCGAACAGGGGTCGGCCGACAGCGGACGGCGGACCACCGCCGACTACTCACCGCCCACCGCCAACCGCCAACCAACGACCAACGACCAACGACCAACGACCAACGACTTTTCCCTTTGGGGCGGTCGCTTCGGCAAGGCCCCCGACCCCCGGTTCTGGTCCCTGAACGCGTCCCTGGACGTGGACCGTCGGCTGGCCCTGCAGGACGTGCAGGGGACCCGGGCCTGGGTGAAGGCCCTGGCTCAGGCAGGCGTCTTGGCACCTGAGGAACAGGACGCCCTCTTCCAGGGGTTGGACCGGGTGGAACAAGAGTTCCGGGAAGGTACGTTTACCTTCCAACCCACCGATGAAGACATCCATACTGCCCTGGAACGACGCTTGCG
>WFUL01000262.1 GCA_015484985.1 Anaerolineales bacterium
CCCTGGGACCGGGGCACCAACTACGCGGTGGAACTGGGCTTCCGGGTGGCGGGGGAGATGATACGGGGACAAGAAGAATAAAACGCTGACGCATATCTGCTCTCGGGGCTGAACTCGATCAGGAAGGTCTATGGATTGCCGGGATAGGTTTGGCGGCCTTCTCCGATTTGCCCTTCACAAGGATGAGAAACTATGTCGCAACTTTTGAATGCACCCAGGATAAAACGTTCAACACGCGCGTTTTTGGTCCATGTTATACTCACTTACAGTCGCCTTCGGATAGCAACTTGTTTGTTGTAAGGAAGGAGGAATGTCCCGGGCATCCGATTTTCACGTGCTCATCATCGGGGGTGGGGCCACGGGCGCGGCCCTGGCTCACGACCTGGCCCTGCGGGGCTTTCGGGTCACCCTGGTGGAACGAGGGGAGGTAACCTCCGGCACCACAGGTCGGCACCACGGCCTGCTGCACAGCGGCGCCCGGTACGCGGTGCGGGACCCCGAATCGGCCCGGGAATGCATCGAGGAGAACTTCATCCTACGGCGCATCGCGCCCGACAGTTTCGAGTTGAACGACGGGCTGTTCGTGGCCATCACCGAGGAGGACGAGGCCTACCTGGAGCCTTTCCTGGAAGGCTGTGAGACCTGTGGGATTCCCACCCAGGTGCTCACCCGGGAGCAGGCCCTCCAAATGGAACCCAACCTGAACCCCAAGGTGCGGGTGGCCGTGCGGGTGCCCGACGGCACCATGGACGCCATGCGGCTGCCCCTGCGCTTCCTGGCCACGGCGTTGTCCAACGGCGCGGTGGTGCGGCCCTTCACCGAGGTGGTGGACCTGCTCCGCCGCAACGGAACGGTGTACGGCGCACGCGTGCGCAACCACATCACCGGCAGGGAGGAAGACCTGCTCGCGGATGTGGTGGTCAACGCGGCGGGTCCCTGGGCCGGCCGCATCGCCGCCATGGCCGGGGTGGACGTGCCCGTGCGGCCTTCGCCCGGCGTCCTGGTCGCCGTGGAGGGGCGGTGGACGAACATGGTCATCAATCGCCTGCACCCCGCAGGCGACGGGGACATCATCGTGCCCCAACGGGGCCTCTCCATCATCGGGACCACCTCGTGGGTGGTGGAGGACCCGGACCACCTGGACGTCCCGCCCGACCACGTGCGACGCATGTTCGAGAAGGGTGCGGAAATGGTGCCCGCGGTGGGCCACGCCCGGCTTTGGGCTGCCTGGTCGGCCGCACGCCCCCTGGTGGGTTCCCGAGAAGCCTCCACCGGCCGGGAACTCAGCCGGACCTTCAAGTGTTTCGACCACGCCTCCGAAGGGGTGGAAGGCTTCGTGACCATCGTGGGGGGCAAGGCCACCACCGCGCGAGCCATGGCCGAAACCACTGCGGACGTGGTCTGCCGGAAAGTAGGCGTGTCGGCCCCCTGTCGTACCCGGGAGGTCACCCTGCTTCCCCACACGGCGTACTATGACCTGCTGACTACCCAGGGCTTTTGAAACCAAGGTGAGGGGAACCATGCGCCGGAAGTTCCGTGTGTTCCGCTACAAACCCGGGTGGTCCCGACACCGCTACGAGACCTACATGGTGGACCTGCCGGACACCGCCACGGTGCTGGAGGCCCTGATACACATCCGTCGGGACCAGGCTCCTGACCTCACCCTCCGCCACTCCTGTCTCCATGGCTCCTGTGGCACGTGCGGCATGCGCATCAACGGCCGGGAACGCCTGGCCTGCCTGACCCCGGTCGCTGAACTGCCGGACCCCATCACGGTGGAGCCTCTGTACAACCTGGGGGTGGTGAGCGATTTGGTGGTGGATGTGCCCGCCTTTTACGAGAAATTCACCCTGATTGAACGCCCCCTCCTGCGACGAAGCGAGGCTCCAGCCCAGGGAAAGCCGCCGGAAGGCATCCCGGCCTTCACCCGGCTGGAATCCTGCATTGAGTGTGGCCTGTGTCTCTCCGCCTGCCCGGTGGTGGCCACAGACCCCTACTACCTGGGCCCGGCGACTCTGGCCGCGGCCTGGCGGTTGGTGGAAGAGCCCCGGGGCAAGGACCCGGCCGCAATCCTGGCTCTGGTTGACGATCCCCACGGCTGCTGGCGCTGTCACCTGGCCATGGAGTGTTCCGAGGTATGCCCGACGGGGGTACATCCTGCTCGGGCCATTGTCTCCCTTCGGGCAGCCCTGTCCGCTGCCCCTAAGACCTTATCCCAGGAGGAAAATCCTACCCATGCGTGAGACCCCTCCCTATTCCTGGCGTCCCGGTACCCGGGCCTGGTGGGACCCTCGGGGCCGACGTCTCGGATACTGGACCTTCGTCCTCCACCGTCTGACCGGAATTGGCTTAATTGCCTATCTCGTTCTCCACTTGTGGATGTTAAGATTGTTGGCCCAGGGCCCGCAGGCCTGGGATGCCTTCATCCGGCTGGCCAAATCGCCGCTGTTCCTGGCATTGGATGCGCTGCTTTTGGCCGGCCTGGTGTATCATGGCATCAACGGTCTGCGTCTCATTTGGTTGGGCCGGGGGCATCTCGGCCCACGTTCCCATCGAGGCGCCTGGTTAACGTTCCTGTTTGCAGGCCTGTTGTGGCTTCTGGGAGTGGGAGCGTTGATCATGGCCGTCAGGTGAGCCTTTCAAACTTCCGTCAGGTTTTGGAGGTCATGCACATGTCCGAACAACCTTTTCCCGAGATGACGCCTGAACCTTCCACCGAACCCCAATTGGAAACCAAGGAAGCCCCCGAGCCAACGGTTTCCGGGCATACCCGTGTTCCCGTTGAGCGTTCGCCTTTGTCTACCTTCCTTCAATTCCAGTTGGTGCCTACGGTGCTGGCCTTTGCCCTGGGGTTGGCCGTGGGATACATCCTTTGGGGCTTTTCGGGGAACAACCAAGGGCCTCGTCGTTTCGCTTTCCCCACGGCTTCCGACTCCGGTGCCGGCGCACCCGCCGCTCAGCCCTCCCTGCCGACGCCAACACCTGGTCGTGTAGAAGTTAGCGTGGACGACGATCCGGCTCGAGGTCCTGAGGACGCACCCGTGGTGATGATCGAATTCTCCGACTATCAATGCCCCTTCTGCAAACGGTGGCGTATGCAGGTCTACGACCCCCTATTTGAAACCTACGGGGACAAAATACGATTCGTCTATCGGGACTTCCCCATTCAAAGTATCCATCCCGAAGCCGTGCCCGCGGCCGTGGCCGCCAATTGCGCGGGAGAACAGGGCAAATACTGGGAATTCCATGACCTACTCTTTCTGGGCGGTCGAGAGTTGGGACGGGAAACCTATCTGGCCTATGCCGAGGAGTTGAACCTGGATATGGAAGCCTTCCAGACCTGTCTGGAATCGGAAGAACAGCGCCAGGAAGTGCTGGACGATTTCAACGACGGTGTCCGTCTGGGGGTGCGGGGTACGCCCACCTTCTTCATCAACGGCCTGCCCGTGGTCGGGGCCCAGCCGTTTAGCGTTTTCCAGAACATCATCGAACAAGAGTTGGCTCGCGTTTCCAAGTAAGTAGACTCTGTACTCCCGCCAGGGTACGCTGGAACAGGCAGCGGCTTTTGCCGGTGTCTGTTCCAGCGCGTGTTTTCCTTGCGGTCCTGTGCCCGATAAGGCTTGTGCGCCCCATTGGGAAATCACCCCGGAAAAGGCGGGGCTTTGTAAGATCTCAAAAAGCCCTACTTTCTCCCCGCTTTCATTGGACGATTTTCCAGGGACGTGATAGAAGTTAGGAAAAACGAGATTTGAATCCGCATGGATTTCTGGAGGTAATGAAGGATGCGTTCGCGCTGGCTTTGGGCTTTCCTCACCTTGTTTGCATGCGCTTGTCTGGTGCTGTTCGGTGTGGTCGGTGGGTTCTTCATCACGGGGGTCTTTGAGGAACGCCGGGTGGATGTCCGGGTGGAACCTCCGGTCCTTCTGGTGGCCCCCGGCCAGGAAATCCAAGTGACCCTGACCCTGAGCAACCCGGGGAAGCGGGAGATCCGTGTGGACTCCATTGCGGTCCCGGATGCGTGGTGGGAGGCCATGCCTGTGATTCGAAGCGAACCTCCTTTCCTGCGGGTGGAGAGCGGGTTGGGTGAACGCTATTTGGTTTTCCAGGATGTGGTCATTCCTCCGGGTGCCGCTCAGCGCATCCAGTTGACCCTCAAAGCCTTGGAGTCCGGCCGGGTGCAGGGAGAATGGGCGGTGTATCTCCAAGGTGGTGGTATGGCGCTGTTTCAAATGGAAGGCGCAATTGAAACCCGGGTGGCGCAAGCACCGTCCCCCACGGTGCTTGTTACACGACCCACCCAAACGCCTACTCCCACGCCGTCTATGGCGGCCCTGGCGGAGCGGTTGGCCCGTTCGGTGGTCATGATTGTGGCCTTGAAAGTTCTTCCTAACGGCACTCTGGAACCAGTGTGGAGCGGTTCGGGGACGGTGGTAGACCCACGGGGATTCATCCTGACCAACGCCCACGTGGTGCTGGACGACTTCGGACAGCCCGTGGACGACCTGCTGATTTTGGTCACCCAACAGCCTGACCAGCCACCCGAGCCCGCGTATCGGGCCCGGGTCATCCAGGCCGACCCCAAGCTGGACCTGGCCGTTATCAAAATCGACCGGGATGCCGATGGGAACCTCCTGTCCAAGCCTCCCGACCTGCCCGCTGTACCCCTGGGGGATTCGGACCAGCTTCGTCTGGGAGACCCTCTACTCATCCTGGGTTATCCGGGGATTGGAGGGGAGACCATCACCCTCACCCGGGGCGAGGTCAGTGGGTTTACCTCCCAACCGGGTTATGGCCCGCGTGCATGGATTAAAACCTCGGCCACCATTGCGGGGGGAAGTAGTGGCGGCCTGGCCGCCAACTTGAAAGGGGAACTGGTGGGCATCCCTACCCTGGTGGGAGCGGGCGATACCGAGGAAGTCGTGGACTGTCGTCCCCTGGTGGATACCAACAGCGACGGTGTAATTGACGAGAAGGATATCTGTGTACCCATCGGCGGTTATATCAACGCCCTGCGTCCCATTAACCTGGCGCGTCCACTCATCGAGGCCGCTCTGATGGGGAAAGTAGCCCTTCCTACCCCGCGTCCCAGGGTCGCAGGTCCGGACGTGAACCTGGTTGAGGTCTTCTACGAGAGCTTTGACAACCCGACTCAGGGCTACTGGCGCGCCGATGAGGACGAGACGGGGCTGACCCGTTACGAACAGGGCTACTTCCTGGTCCAAATTAAGCGTAAGGAATTCGTCTTCTGGTTCACGTATGGCGAAAAGGTTCTGCGGGATATGGCTGTGTCGGTCACTGTAGAGGTGAAAAAGCCTACTGGCACAGGGGATGCTGGGGTAGTTTGTCGGGAAGACCCGGTGACTGGAGACTTCTACGCCTTTTCTATCTCGGAGGACGGGTACTATAGCATCTGGATGTACCGTCAAGGGGAAACGCAGGCCCTGATTCGATGGACCCGCCTCCCTCAGCCCGACCTGCTCCAACCGGGTCGTCCCGTTGAAATCACCGGTCTGTGTATGGGCCCACATTTGGTCCTGCTGGTGGATGGTGAGTTCATCGCCGAAGTACAGGATACCACCCTCACCCAAGGTCAGGGTGGCTTCCTGGTGGGGACCTGGGATACGCCGGGATTTGCTGTGGCCTTTGACGACTTCTACCTTTTCGAGATTCAACCCTGAAAAGGACGAAGGACCATGCCTGCGCCTATCGCGATTTTGACGGATTTTGGTTCCCTGGACCCCTATGTGGGCATCATGAAGGGCGTGATGCAAACTCGCGCGCCCGGCGCGCCTCTCATCGACCTGACCCACGAAATTCCGCCGGGCGACCTGCTCCGGGCGTCCGTGGTGCTGTGGCAGAGCGTGCCCTACTTTCCACCGGGCACGGTGTTCCTGGTGGTGGTCGACCCCGGCGTGGGCACGGAACGCAAACCGGTGCTCGTGGAGAGCGGGCCGTACCGCTTCGTGGCCCCGGACAACGGGGTCCTGACCTTCGTGCTTCGCGAAGGCTGGCGCGCCTGGGTCCTGGAGAATCCCCTCTTCCGTTTGGAGACGGTAAGCACCACCTTCCACGGACGGGACATCTTCGCGCCGGCAGCGGCCCATGCCGCCCAGGGCATCCCCGGGGATGCCTTTGGACCCCAGGTGGCGGAACTGGTCACCCTGCCGCCCGTGGTGTGCCGACACCGACCTCCGGGACGCCTGCAGGGCCAGGTACTCTACGCGGACCGCTTTGGCAACGTGCTCACCTCCCTGGGGACCTTCCATCCCGAAACCGGGGACGTGTGGCGCTTTCGCCCCTGGCAGGGGGAGGGCGGGGAACGACGCCTGCGCTTTCGGGAACTGGAACTCCCTTCCGGCCGCACCCTTTCCTGGGTGCGCACCTTTGGCGACCTGCCGGAAGGCGAACCGGGCTTCCTGGTCGGGAGCACGGGCTTGATTGAAATCGTGGTCAACCGGGCCAGCGCCCAGGACCTCCTGGGCCTGGAACGGGGCCAGCCCCTCATCCTGCACGTGGAGGAAGTGGATTGAAGGCCTCTCCCCAAATCGAAGTCCTGGCCCTCATCCCCGCGCGGGGCGGGTCCAAGGG
>WFUL01000263.1 GCA_015484985.1 Anaerolineales bacterium
GTTTAACCGTCGTTCGTCGGTCGTTGTGGTTGGTCGTCGTTCGTCGGTCGTTGACGGTTGTGAGTGAATCTTAGGTACAGGAGGTGGGTGGTGGCGAAGCCGATGGCGCGGTCTTATCGAGATTTGGAGGTTTGGCAACGGGCAATGGAACTCGTGCTCGAACTTTACAAGGCAACGGAAACATTTCCGGCCGAAGAACGCTTCAATTTGACCGAACAAATTCGACGGGCCGCGGTGTCCATCCCGACCAACATCGCCGAAGGTCATGGACGTGGACATCGCATTTTCGCCCGGCATTTGAACATCGCCATCGGCTCGGCCGCCGAGGTGGATACGTTGCTCGAGTTGGCTCATCGTTTAGGCTATTTGCCCCAAGCGCGTTATCAAGGCCTCACAGACGCCGTCACCCGCATCCGCATGATGCTCTCCCGGGTGTACAAAGCGATTCACGAAACACCAACACCCTAACCGACCTACAACCCACAACTAACGACCGACGACCGACGAACGACCATCTGCCAAACACGAACGACGACCGACGGTCGACGAACGACGAATAAGAGGAGGTGCTCCATGTTCCGACCCACGCGTCCGCAGGTCTCCTTCCCCAAACTCGAAGAGGAGATTCTCGCCTTCTGGAAGGAGCACGATATCCCCCGCAAGCAGACGGAACAGCGGGAAGGGCGTCCCAGGTTCGTCCTCTATGAAGGGCCGCCCACGGCCAACGGACGTCCCGGCGTGCATCACGTCCTCAGCCGGGTGTTCAAGGACATCTTCCCCCGCTACCGGGCCATGCGGGGATACCAGGTGGTCCGCCGGGCAGGATGGGATACCCACGGCCTCCCGGTGGAACTGGAAATCGAAAAGAAACTGGGGTTCAAGACGAAGCACGACATCGAAGCCTACGGCGTGGCCGAGTTCAACCGGTTGTGCCGGGAGTCCGTCTTCGCCTACATCAAGGACTGGGAGGAACTCACCGAGCGTATCGCCTTCTGGGTGGACCTCAGCGACCCCTACATCACCTATACCAACGCGTACATCGAGAGCATCTGGTGGATTCTGAAGAACTTCTGGGACCGGGGTCTGCTTTACCGGGACTACAAGGTGGTGCCTTACTGCCCCCGGTGCGGGACGCCTCTGGCCGACCACGAAGTGGCCCTGGGATACGAGGAAGTGGATGACCCCTCGGTGTACGTGCGCCTGGTGCTGGAAGACCAGCCCGACACCGCCCTCCTGGTCTGGACGACCACGCCCTGGACCCTGCCCGGCAACGTGGCCGTGGCCGCCCACCCCGACTACACCTACGTGAAGGTCGCCCGCGCCCGGGAGGACGGCTCCACCGAGTACCTCATCCTGGCCGAGGAACGGCTTGCGGCCGTCTTCCCCAAGGAAGACCTGGAGGTGGTGGAGCGCTATACCGGCAAGGACCTGGCCGGATGGCGGTATCGCCCCCTGTACACCTTCCTGCCCACCGAGGGCAAGCGGGCCTATGAGGTGGTTTTGGGCGAGTTCGTCACCCTGGAGGAGGGTACGGGCCTGGTGCATATGGCGCCGGCCTTCGGCGCGGAGGACATGGAGATGGCCCGTCGCTACGACCTCCCCGTGCTCCTCACGGTGGACGAGGATGGGCGCTTCATCGACGCGGTGAAGCCCTGGGCCGGCATGTGGGTCAAGGACGCGGACAAGCACATCATCCGGGACCTGAGGGAGCGTGGCCTGCTCCTCAAGGCCGAAACCTACCGGCACAACTATCCCCACTGCTGGCGGTGTAAGACCCCCTTGCTCTACTACGCCCGGCGCTCCTGGTTCATCGCCACCAGCCGCTTCAAGGACAAACTCCTGGAGGCCAACGAGCGCATCCGGTGGATTCCCGCGCACATCAAGCACGGTCGCTTCGGCAACTGGCTGGAGAACAATATCGACTGGGCCCTGAGCCGGTTCCGCTATTGGGGAACCCCGCTGCCCATCTGGCGTTGCGACCACTGCGGCCACGAGGAGTGCATGGGCTCCCTGGCCGACCTGGAGGCTCGGGTGGGCCATCCCCTCAAGGACCTGGACCTGCACCGGCCCTACGTGGACGAGGTGACCTACCCCTGCCCCGCGTGTCGACAGGGCACCATGCGCCGCTACCCAGAAGTCATCGACGTGTGGTTCGACTCCGGGGCCATGCCTGTGGCCCAGTGGCACTTCCCCTATGAGAACCGGGACGCCTTCTGGTCCACCTTCCCCGCGGACTACATCTGTGAGGGCGTGGACCAAACCCGGGGTTGGTTCTACTCCCTCCACGCCATCAGCACGTTGCTCTTCGGTCGGGAGTGCTACAAGAACGTTATCTCCCTGGGCCTCATCCTGGACGAGAAGGGCGAGAAGATGTCCAAGTCCAAGGGGAACGTGGTGGACCCTTGGTCCGTCATCAACGTCCACGGTGTGGACGCCCTGCGGTGGTACCTCTTCACCGCCGCGCCGCCGGGGGACAACCGTCGCTTCTCCGTAGACCTGGTGGGCTCCGCGGTGCGGGAGTTCCTGCTGCTCCTGTGGAACGTGTACCACTTCTTCGTGACCTACGCGAACCTGGACGGATGGACGCCGGACCCCAACCGACCCAAGACCTACACCGTCCTGGACCGGTGGCTGCGTTCCGAGTTGCACACCCTGGTGAAGGAGGTCACGGCCGCGCTGGAGGACTACGACGCGGTGCGGGCCACCCGCCCCATCCAGCGCTTCGTGGACCGGCTCTCCCGTTGGTACGTGCGCCTGAACCGTCGGCGCTTCTGGAAGGGTGAGAACGACGCGGACAAAGAGGCGGCCTACGCCACCCTGTACGAAGCCCTGGTCACCCTGGCGTACCTGCTGGCCCCCAGCACGCCCTTCGTGGCCGAGGCCCTGTACCAGAACCTGGTGCGTTCGGTGGACCCCAACGCGCCCCTGTCGGTGCACCTGGCCGACTGGCCCGAAGCCGACGAAGCGGCCATCGATGAGACCCTGAACCGGGAGATGGACCTGGTCATTCGCCTGACCTCCCTGGGCCGGGCCGCGCGGGAGAAGCACAACATCCGCCTGCGCCAGCCCCTGAAGGAGGCCCTGGTGGCCATCGGCCGGGTCTGGGAGCGGGACGCGGTGCGGCCTTATCTGGACCTGATGGCCCAGGAGTTGAACGTGAAGACCATCCGCCTGCTGGACTTCCCCGACGTCATCGGCGAGTATGTCATCCATCCCCTGCCCAAACAACTGGGCCAGAAGTACAAGGCCCTGTTCCCCAAGATTCGGCAGGCCATCCTGAGCCTGGACCCCAAGGAGGTGGCCCACCGGGTCCTGGCCGGGGAAGCCTTCGCCGTGGAGGTGGAGGGCCAGACCTACACCATCCAACCGGATGAGGTCGAGGTCCGCCTGGAGCCCCGCACGGGCTACGCCGTGGCCATGGAAGGTCCTTACGTTGTGGCCCTGGATACGGCCCTGACGCCCGAACTGCAGCGAGAGGGCTGGGTCCGGGAATTCGTCCATCGGGTGCAGAACCTGCGCAAGGATGCGGGGCTGGAACTGACGGACCGCATCCGGGTGTACGTGCACGCCGCGTCGCCCGCGGTTCGGGAGGCGATGGAAGGACATCGGACGTTCATCTTGAACGAGGTCCTGGGGACGGACATGGTGGAAGGCGTGCCCGATGGGGTGCCCTCGGTCTCCTTCACCCTGGATGGTGAACAGGTCACTGTGGGCCTGGAAAAGGTCTAAAGGACGTCTCGGCCGGGGGACCCTTCCTCCGTCCCCCGGCTTTTTTCACGGAGGTGGTCTTATGGCGTATCCGGAAATCGCCTTGATGATTGAAGGGCAAAACGGTCTGAATTGGGCACGCTGGAAAGGCATTTTGAAGGCCGCGGAGGACCTGGGCTTCGTGGGCGTGTTCCGTTCCGACCATTTCACCAACGCCCGGCCCCCGGACAAAGACTCCCTGGAACTGTGGGTTTCCCTCACCTACGCGGCGACCCATACCCGACGCATCGAATTCGGCCCCCTGGTCACGCCCATGAGTTTTCGGCATCCGGTGCACACTGCGCGCATGGCGAAAGACGTGGACGACCTTTCGGGCGGGCGTCTGGTGCTGGGCGTGGGCGCGGGCTGGCAGGAACGCGAGCACCGTATGTTCGGTTTCCCCCTGGGCTCTATGCGGGAACGTTTCGAGCGTCTGGAGGAGGGCCTGGAGGTCATCACCCGCTTGTTGCGGAGCGAGGAACGGGTGACCTTCCACGGCCGTTACTTTCATCTGGAGGAGGCCATCCTGCTGCCCCGTCCGGCACGGCCCGGTGGCCCTCGGATTTTGGTAGGCGGCAATGGGGTGCGGCGCACCCTGCCCCTGGTGGCCCGTTATGCCGACGAATGGAACGCCCTCTTCCTCACCCCACAGGGATTCGCGGAGCGTAATGCCCGTCTAAACGAACTCCTGGAAAAACAGGGCCGCCGTCCCGAGGAGGTGCGACGCTCCCTGATGACCGGTCTGCTCTTCGGTCGGAACGAAGCCGAACTGCGACGCAAGTTGGAGGGACGGCCTCCGGCCGAGGAACTCCGGGCCCGGGGTCTCATCGTGGGGACGCCGGAGCAGGTGCGGGAACAGGTCGCGGCTTTGGGGGAAGCGGGCGTGCAGCGCCTCATGCTCCAGTGGCTGGATTTGGACGACCTGGAGGGTCTGGCCGCGCTGGCCGAGGCCGTGGTGGCTTAATTCCCTGCGGGGCCTATCTCGTGTCGTACGCGTTTCTACCGGGGCATGAGAAAAAAGATGAGGCGGCGGGAAACCGCCGCCTCATCTTTTTTGGACTCGCTTGGCTCCTGGTTCAGAAGCCCTGAAGCAGGCTCAAATCCGCGATGCCTCGGGGCAGGTCGGCCACCTGCTGCACCAGGGCCAGTCGGGCTTTGCGCAGTTCCTCCTCTTTCGCCATCACCAGAATGGCCTCGAAGAAAGCGTCAATGACGGGCTGCAGTTCCCGCAGCACCTGTACCAGGGTGGGCACTTCGGGGTCCTGGTCCAGGCGCTGTCGCGCGGCCTGCCAGGCTTTATAGAGGGCCCGGGCTTCGGGTTCGGTGTACCGCTCGGGAGCCAGGGAGAAGGTTTCCTTCAGGTCCCGCACGATGCGCTTGGTCCGGGCGTAGGCCCGCAGGACCTCCGGCCATTCGGGGTCCCGGACGGCCTGGGCCAGGTCCCGGACCGCGCGATAGGCCCCGAAGGGGTCGTCGGCCCGCTCGGCCAGCACCGCCTCCACCACGTCGTGGGGGAAGCCCTGCTCCCGCAGCCACACCCGCAGGCGTTCGGTGAGGAAGCCCTGCACGTCCTGGAGCACCTCCTCCGAAACGGGCACGGGCTGCACCTGGGCCGCGATTTCCAGCCCCTTACGCAGGGAGAAGGGAATGCCCCGCAGGGCCAGAATCTGGATGAGGCCCAGCGCGGTCCGGCGCAGCGCGAAGGGGTCCGCGGAGCCCGTGGCCCGCGCGCCCACCGCGAACAGGCCCACCAGGCTGTCCAGCCGGTCCGCGAGGGCCAGCAGGGTGCCCGCGGGGGTTTGGGGCAGGGCGTCCCTCGCGTGCCGGGGCAGGTACTGCTCGAAGATGGCCACGGCCACCTCTTCCGGCTCGCCCTGGCCCCGCGCGTACTCCCGGCCCATGATGCCCTGCAGCGAGGTCATCTCGATGACCATGCTGGAGGCCAGGTCGGCCTTGGCCAGGTGCGCGGCCCGGCGGGCATGGGCCCGCTGGGTTTCGTCCAGACTCAGCATCTCGGCCAGGGGGTCCACCAGACGCTCCAGGCGGTGCTGTTTGTCCAGCATGGACCCCAGTTTCTCGTGGAAGGTCAGGGTGTCCAGTTTGGGGAAGAAGTCCTCCAGCCGGCGCTTGCGGTCCTCCTGGATGAAGAAGGCCGCGTCCGCGAAGCGGGCCCGGAGCACGTCCTCATAGCCCTGCCGGACCAGGGCCATGTCCTCCCGTTCCCCGTTGGCTACGGCGATGAAGTAGGGCAGGAGCCGTCCCTGGCCGTCCACGATGGGGAAGTAGCGCTGGTGCTTCTTCATCACCGTGATGAGGACCTCTTTGGGCAGCCGCAGGTATTGCTCCTCGAAGCGGCCCCGGACGGCCACGGGCCACTCCACCAGGTCGGTGACCTCTTCCAGGAGTTCGGGGTCCTCCGGCACCCGGCCGCCCACTTCCTCCGCCAGGGCCTGGAGTTGCCGCCAGATTTCGGCCTTGCGGGCCTCCCGGTCGGCCAGGACGTGCCAGGCTTCCAGTTGGGAAAGGTAGTCCTCGGCTCGCGACAGCGCGGCTTCGGGGGAACCCAGGGGCCGGGGCCCGCGGGTCACCCGGCCGGAGGCCACGCCTGCGTACTCCAGAGGCACGACCTGCTCCCCGTGCAGGGCCAGGAGCCAGCGGATGGGCCGGCTGAAGGCCACGTTGGTGTGGTTCCAGCGCATGGTCTTGGGGAAGCGCAGGCCCCGAATCCACCCCAGCAGGGCTTCGGGCAGCACTTCGGCCGCGGGACGGCCCGGCTCCCGTTTCACCGCCACCACGTAGCGCTTCTTGCCTTCTTCCCGGATTTGCAGGCTTTCCACGGGCACGCCTTGCTTGCGGGCAAAGCCTTTGGCGGCCTGGGTGGGTCGCCCCTGCTCGTCGAAGGCCACGGCCGCGGGCGGGCCCTTGACCTCCACCTCCCGGTCCTGCTGGCGGGTGGCCAGGCCCCTGACGTACACGGCCAGGCGCCGCGGGGTGCCCAGCACCTGCACCGGGCCGTGCGCCAGCCGGAGTTCCTCCAGGGTCTGGGGGACCA
>WFUL01000264.1 GCA_015484985.1 Anaerolineales bacterium
CGTAAGACCCGCGGCGGCAGCCACCCGGGCGATGGCTTCCGGGTCACCCCCCTCACAACGGCGAATCTTCCAAATGAACATACCTTTCCCACGGAGCGTCATGGACACCTCCTCATGGACATTAAGACGTGAAACCGCTCACGGCACGAGCCTGCCATTGGGGAAAGATGTGAGCCACCAGACTCAGGTCTTCCGGTTGGTCCAAATCATAAGCCAATCCAGGTCGCTCCACGACGTGCACGAAACGTCCCACCTGTCGGGCTACGGCGATGTGTTTGTAAAAAGACCCTGGGCCAAAGGCGAACTCGTGGTTATCTACAGGATCCAAAGCCAAGGCATTGGTTCCCATATGATACCGGTCCGGTGCAATGACCAACACCGATGTCCTTTCGGAAGGACGCCGGTTCAGCGCATCCAACAGGGCTTCGACGTCCTCGGGCGTAAGACGGGGCAGGTCTGCTGGCAGGATCAGGGCCCGCTGCATCCCTCGACCCCGCAAGAAGGTCACCGCCCGATGCAGGGTGGCATTCAACGTGGTGGCGCTGGACTCCTGCAACGTCTGGGCGCCTTCTCGACGGGCCAAGGCCAAGACACCGGGGTCCCGGCTGATGACCAGGATGTGCAGCAATCCAGGGACCTGTCGCAGGGTTTGCAATACGTGTTGGAGCAACCAACGATTCAGGCGTTCCCGCTCTTCTGGATTCAACACTGTAGCCAAACGGCTTTTCCCTTCCCGGAAGGGCTTGACCGGGATGAGGACCCAAAGGGCCATACGAACCTCCAACGTGGGGTGAGGCTATTTTACCTGAAAACGGGAAGAAACATCAGGGTGCAATAAGGTGGCAAACGATTCCAGTTCGGGGGAATCTTCGGTCTCACGCGGGGGAACCGGTGCCAGATCTCGGAGAAGCTGTTCCGCGCGTTCCACCAGGTGCTTCTCGGACGCGGGATGACGGGCAACAAAGGAAGCCCATCGAACAGCCTCATCTTGTCGCCCCTCTCGGGCCCACAAACAAGCCGCTTGCAGAACCAGATACAGACGGGTCGGGACGGCCTGACGGTCCAGTAGACGCCAGGCTTCCCGTAACATCTGCCACGCCCGGGTAGGCTGCTGTTGGACATGGTACGCCCAGGCCAGCCATGCCATACCTCGGGCCTGTGCCTGGATCTCACCCATCTTCTGGGCCAGGACTACAGCTTCCCGGGCATAGGCTTCCACCTGCTTCCCCGGCCCCTGGTACATGCCTTCAGCCGCGGCCAGGGAAATCAAAGCGTGCAGTTCCACGTTGCTCACCCCATGTTCCCGACCCCACCGTCGCGCCTCCTCCAGGTAGGCCTTCCCTTCCTCTCGTGCGCCCGCCAGACTCAACCCGCTGCCCAAATTAATGAGGAAAAACCCTTCCCCCTGTTTGTCACCCACACGACGAGCCAAATCCAGCCCCTCCTTCAGGATGGGCACAGCCTTCGCATATTGCCCGGTGCGCAGATAAGCGCTCCCCAGGTTCACCAGTCCTTTGATGTGCTCCCCCACCACCCCGGTTCGACGGGCCTGCGCCACGACCTCCTGCAATAGCTCGATGCCGCGAGAAAAATCCCCCATATGCAGACAAATGACACCCAGCACGTTCAATCCAAAAAGGCGTGTGGGGTCCTCCGGATGTACGGACAATCTGTCCACCCCCTCCTCGGCCAAGGGAAGGGCCTCGGCGAGACGTCCGTTCCTCAACAGGAGGGCAGCCGTATGAACCAAAAGCCGGGCCCAACCCTCCGGGTCCACATCCCGATGAGGGCGTAAGGAGGATATGGCTTCCCGAAAGAGCCGGGCACCTTCTGCGTACCAGCCCCGCCGCTCATGGAAACGATGCCATGACGCCAGCACGCGTGTGATATCCGACCAGAGGCCCTCTCGCGCGGCCCATAACCACGCGGCCCGGACATCCGACAAGCGGTTCTCCACCTCATCCGGAGCCTCCAACTTGGCAGGCCCTTCCCATTGCACCGGGAATTCCAAAAAGTACCCCGCGTGGCACTGAGCCCAAAGCCGCTCGGTCTCCGGACGTTGCTTCAGGCGCTCACGGGCCAAATCGCGCAAAACATGATGGAGACGGAAGCGGCCGCCTTCCCGCACGTGCACCAACCCACTGGCCACCAATTCCCGTAGCTGGGCTTCACCCACCTGGGTCACTTGTTGAGCATCCCTCAACGTGAACGGGCCTTGGAACACGGCCAGGCGTACAAAAGCCTCCTGCAAAACCGGGGTAAGGGCCTGCCAGGTGTGTTCAAACAGGGCCTGCAAACTCCGATGGCGCGGCGGACGGTCCGGCCATGACGCGGAGAGTAGGTCGAGTTTCTGTTCCAGAATCCGGGCCAAGGAGGTGACGTTCCATCGTCGCAACTGGGCGGCGGCCATCTCCAGGGCGATAGGAAGACCATCCAACAACGAACAGATGCGGGCCACGGCCTGATACACTAAGGGGGTTTCGGGCAAGGGATGCCCCTGGCGTTGCGCGGCCATTTGGAACAGACGACCAGATGCATAGGCTGCGGGAGAAGCCCCGGAGTCCGGAGGACCCGGCAGGCCTTGTAGGGAGATATGCCACGCGGTATGCGCGTGTAGAGGCCGCAGGGCAGCCACCAGGACGTACAGGCCCGGAGCCTGGGAGAGCCAGCGGGTCAGCAGGGCCTCTATGCCTTCGGGCACCGAGGCCAAATCCAGCAGAAGCAGAATCTCCTTGCCCCGAAGGAAAGTCAAAATCTGGCCTTCCGGAGACCGCCCAGGCCGAAGCACCACCGGGAACCGAGACGCCAGCTGCACCACCAGAAAATCGAGGGAAGTGTGCTCATCCACCTCCAGGTAATACACGCCATCTCGGAACCGATAGCGATGCCGATGGGCAAAAGCCAGCATCAAGTGGGTCTTGCCCACACCTCCCGGTCCCACCAAAATCACAAATCGACAGGAGTGCAAGGCCTGGGAGATGCGCGCCATTTCATCTCCCCGCCCCACCAGCGGTCCAGGGGTTTCCGGGACTCTGAAAGCGGGGGGATGGCGGTGAAGTCGGCGCAGGCGTTGGACCAACTGCTGCAATGGCGGCTTCGGGTTGAGACCCAATTCCCGATGAATCACTTCCCGGCAGGTCTCATAATGCTTGAGTGCAGCAGCAAAGCGCCCCTGCCAGGCCAGGGTTTCCATCAAACGGGCATGGAAATCCTCACGCCAGGGTTCCACCCGCACCATGAACCGCAACACTTCCTCTGCTTCCTTCCACAGGCCTTCGTGAAGCACGCGCTCTATCCCTTCGTGGAGCCACTCCAGCAAGCGCACGCGCAAATGTTCGGCCTCGAGAGAACGCCAGTAGGCGAATTCCGTCGCATCGGGTATATGGAAACCTTCCAAGAAATCCCCGCGATAGAGTTCCTGCACCTCGCGAAGTCGTGAAAGGGAAAAGGGCTGTTTCAATAGACGATGCACCTGGTCCACGTCGGTTTCCCAGGTATAGCGAGAGTTCAACATCACACACCGACGGTCGGTATGCAAAGCACCCTGGGGAAGGGCCCGCTGGAGTTGATACAGCGCGGTACGCAGGCTGGATTGGGCCCGTCTGGGCGCGACCTCGGGCCACAACAGAGCCATCAAACGCTCCCGGGCTACGGGCCGACGAACCATCAGGAGGTAGTAGAGGATGGCCTGGGACTTAAGCGAAGGGAAGGTCAGGGCTTGTTGCTCTTCTCGCACCCAGTGAACTTCCGGCCAACCCAACAGGCGTACGTACATCCCCTCACTCATGCTTTTATTATAACCCCTTTGTCACAGAAAGGGCCAACTTTTTTTGGGCTTGGTCACACGAATTTCCGCGGTATACCTCCTCAAAGCCAGGGAATGCCCGACTACGAGCTCCACAAGAAGGGTGAGAGGTCAGCTATGGGGATTGGGGGACAAACGTTCATCGCCGGCCTTCTTGACCGCAGCCAACAGACCCTCCGAAGAGGGATAGACGAAGAGAAAGGTGCGTGCGTCCTGGCGAATGCGGGAAAGAACTCCCGTGACTTCCTCCGCCCAATAGGCATTGTGGGCCGCGAATACACCTCCAGGGCGCAAGTGCTCCACCGCCCATTCGTAACAGGCCGGATAGATGGCCTTTTCTGCATCCACAAAGACCAGGTCAAAGGGGGCGTGTTGGGCCACGCGGTCCAAATCCTTGGGCGCCTCGCCATGCAGGACGGTAACCCGTTCACCCAGCCCGACCTCCTCCAGGTTCTGCCGTGCCACCTGCACGTGGTAAGCATCCCGTTCCAGGGTCCAGATATGACCCTCAGCAGGCAGGGCTAAGGCCATCCATCCCGTGCTATATCCGCCCAACGTGCCGATTTCCAGAATCCGTCGTGCTTGCAGCACAAAGACCAGGAACTGAAGGAACCGCCCCTCTTCCGGTCGGATGGTGTATCCCGGTAGACCGTGCTCTCGGCTGCGACGTAAAATGGTGACCACTCGCGGGTCCTGATAAGCCATGAAGGTCACCCTCCTGGTGAGCATCTCTCTGCCCGTATTGTACAAGAAATGCGGGGTGGCTTCGCCACCCCGCACCTAATTTCTCTACTTCAGGACACCACTTGCCCAATAAGGTAGAGAGCCGGGTAGAAGAACACCCAGACCAGGTCCACGAAGTGCCAGTATACCGCGCAGGCTTCCACAGCCCAATAGCGTTCAGGCGAAAAATGGCCCTTCCGTCCCAGGTTCCAAACGATAAGGATGAAGATGACGCCGGTCAACACGTGGAACGCATGGAACCCGGTCATTCCGTAAAGTACCGCGCCAAAAGCCCCGTCGGTGGGCCGGATATGGGGACCTTCGGGCAGGAACAAGCCCCACTCCAGACCCACCACACCCAGCAAGAAGGCTATGCCCAAGCCCGCGGTGATGAGGGCGGAACGAAGGAACTCCTTCCGGTCCCCTACGGAAATGGCGGTTTCCGCACGATTCATAAAGAAACTGCTGAGCAGCAGGATGGAGGTCAGGGCCAGGCCCAGGTTCTGATCCAGCTCAGGCCGGGTATTCCCCCACAGATAGAATCGGGCTGCGAACAGACCGGAGAACATAAAGCTCTCCGAGACCAAGAACATCCACAGGCCCCAACGATTCAGACGTAAACGCTGCGCGTAGCTCATTTCACCAGTGTGCTCCAGGTGTTCCACATGGCTCATCGGGCGCCTCCTTCTTCACCCCAGAGGTGGGAGAAGTGCATGTAGTATTCCAGAATCAACGCCGCCTTGAAAACGGCGACCAGGAGGAGGGGGACGGCCAGGCCACCTACCAGGGCCAATCCGAACTCAATGATCGTCAAAATGGCCAGCCCCACCAGCACGATGACGCCCACACGATACGGTCCCTTCATTTGTTCAACCTCCTTGTTCAGGGTTCCGCTGCCCCAGCCGGGGTAGGCCCTCTCCACCAGCAACGTCATCAATGGCCTACCCCGGCCCACGAACGGCCATCAATCCGTCGCACTCCCCGAAGCGAAGACCACATACGGTTCCGGCCGTCCATAGTCATAAGGATCACCCACCACCACCAAGGGACGGTCGTAATTGTGCTCGGGCACCGGCGAAGGCACCTGGAATTCCGGCGATCGGGACTTCCAGGGATTGGCCTCCGCGACGGGTCCTTTGACCGCGCTCCACACGATGTTGTACACGAAGAGTATCATCGCCACAAAAATCACAATCCCCGCCACGGTGGTCACCACATGGAACGGCTCGATGCCCAGGGCAGGGTCGTAATCCACGATGCGCCGGCGCATACCCCAAAGACCGGCCATCATCTGGCTCAGGGACATGGCCCAGAAGGCCGGGGTCATAAGCCAGAAGTGGAGTTTGCCCAGTTTCTCGTTGTACATGCGGCCGGTGACCTTGGGGAACCAGTAGTACACCGCGGCGATGTAGGGGTAGAAGAACCCACCGAACATGGTGGCGTGGAAG